>NZ_JACRTE010000005.1 GCF_014385105.1 Qingrenia yutianensis
TCAATAAAAGTATTTTAATGCAAATCTCATTTGCATCAACGTTTTATTTCAGTTTGTTTAGCTCATTACTAAACTTGGCTTAAAGCTTGTGTTAGCTTTAAATTTTAACTCAATTCTCTTTAACGAGAACCTCTCTTTGCTGTTCAATTTTCAAAGACCAAATTCTGTTTTGTTGCTTTACTATCAGCAACTTTTATAGAATACCACATCTTCGTCGGTTTGTCAACACTTTTTTACAAATTTTTTAAAAAAATTCAATTTTCAAAAATCTGTAATGTTCGGTGTGTTGCCCCTCACGAAACTGCCTTATAAATATACCACATCGCGGACAAGTTGTCAACACTTTTTTTGAATTTTTTTCATTTTTTTACCTTTTGACTTTTTTCTTCATTATATAGCGTTAAAAACTTTTTCATAAGATACATTGCCGATTACCGCAGCCAAAGAGGCAAAGCGTTGCTTCATACATCAAATTTGCCGCAGGAAATACGCAAAATCATCCCTGCGGCGGTTTTGATGTTCACTCAAAAATTATTTATTCAAAACTTCTTCTGCCATTTTTGTAAGTTCATCAGCCGAAAGCTTGCCGTCAAGCTGCAGCAACTGATACTGTATTCCGTCTTTTACCCAGGTAACGCTCTGCACATTTTGAATTTTAACCTCGGGCGAACCGTAGCTGAACACAAGCTCGCCGTTTTCCTCGGCTTTTTTGTCTGCATCGGTAAGCTTGTAATCGCCGGGAACAGTCTTATTTGCAAAACTGTAATAGTAAATATCAACACCGTTTACGGTTTCGGCAACATTGCCCTGCAATTCCGCCTCGGAATTAAATTTGTCCTGCGCAAAAATTACAATGTCGCCGTTTTTTTCGTAGTCAAACGATACAGACTTGAATTTTTCAACCGAACCGCCGTTTTCATCTGTAAGGTTATTGTTTACAATACTGCCGTTTTTAAAAGCATAACCGTTTTCAAAAGTGTCAATAAGAACGGGCTTATAGCCTATGTCCTTTGTAACCTGCTGTGCCGTCGGAAGTGAATTGTAGTCGGGTGCGGACGACGACGAGCTGAACCAATTTGATACAATTCCGCTTGCGGCGAAAACCGATATACCCAAAACAAACGTTGCCGCGATTGCAATAAGCGCTATTTTCCTTTTTGATTTCATAGTGACAGACTTCCTTTCTTTATATGCGAAGTCAAGTTTTGCGTTTACATTTCGCTTGACCGCCTGAATATCAATGTCAAGCGGAGCGCAAAATTTTTCGTTCGCTTTTTTGATGTTCAAATCTTCAAACAAATTGTTTTTTCTGTTCATAACATTTCCCTCGCATTTGATAAAATTATTTTCAGTTTGCGTTTTCCGCGCGAAAGCTTGGTTTTCACGGTTGATACGTTAATTCCCGTTGCTTTTGAAATTTCCTTAATTTTTTCGTTAAATTTGTAATAACGGACAAATATTTCGCTGTCAGGCTCGCCCAAACTCATAACCGCGTCCCATAGCGCATTGCTCTCGGTATTTTGTTCAATCGGCGCGGATTGGTCTGCAAGTTCAATATCGTCTATGCAAACGGAGTCCGTCTTTTTGTTAAGCCTTTTCAACGCAAAATTGCGTGCCGCGGCGGCGATATACGACCGTATTGTGCCTTTTTGCAAATCTATGTAATCCGCATTTTTCCATAGTGCAACAAACACGTCGGACACAATTTCTTCAATGTCTTCTTTCGGCAGACTGTTTCCTGCCATATTATACAAAACCGTGCTTAAATACGGTGTGTATACCTCAACCGCCTCGTCTATTGAATTTGGTTCGCGTTTTTTGAGCCGTTCCAACAGCTTTGTTTCATATGCCATTTCAAACCCGCTTTCTTTTGTGCAAAGTTAAAAGCTTTTAGTCTTTACAACTTTATATATCCCTAAAAAGCGAAAAAAGTTTCACCATTTGAAAAAATTATTATAATTCTTACACGTGCAGAGATTTCTATTAAATAATATAAAAAAGGCAACCTTTACAGATTGCCTTGGAGTTTGCATATAAAACTTAATTTGTCAGTTTCTTTTCCACCGCAATCCAGATTTCGCAGGTATAATCTGCATTATGCGTATCTGCCGACGGGTAGCTTTCAATCTCGATACCGCAGGGCTGATATTCGCTCGCCGGAAAAAACTCGGTGCAGATATACTTATACACCTTCTGAAAAGCCTCGGGCATTTTGCCGACACTTTTAAACACGGCATACGTATGCGCCGGGATAGTTTCAACCGTGAAATAGTCCTCATCAATCTTTCCGCCGTTATAATGCGCGCGAAAAACTTTCGGGCGAATCGTAGCCGTATTTCAGCGCGATGTCAATTACTTTTTCGTTTGTTGACGCAAGTTCGCTGCCGGCGAGCGACAGTCTGCGCAAACGAATGTAATCGCCCAAACTGTAACCGCAAACCGCGCTGAACACGCGCTGAAAATGAAAGCTTGACGAATATGCCGACTTTGCAACTTTCTCAAAATCAATCGGCTCCGTTATATGCTCCTCTACATAATCCAGCGCACGCTGAAGTCCCGAAATCCAATCCATTTTTCTCATCTCCATAAACACATTATACGGCAACTTTGCATTATTTTCCTGATATTTGATGCTTTGATGTGCTATGTTTTTTTATGATTTTTTCTGCCGTTGCACCGTCAATTTGATTAACGGTTACAAACTCACCATTGAAAAACACCGCAAAATTATTAAACACACACGGCAGATTTTTTGCCGTTTCGAGCGGTGCATACTCAATAAATACGCACGCGTTTACGTTAAGTTTGCGGAAAATATGCCCCTCTTTGAGCCTCTCAGAAAGCCACTTTTTCTTTGCGTCAATACCGCTGTGCGCGTTTTTGCGGATAATACAGCAAACGTGCTCGTCACAAAGATTTTCCGGCGTCAGATTGATAAATTCAGCATCCATTTCAGTTTCCTTTCTGTATGAGTTTCAAAAATCTTTTGTTCAGCCACGCTTTTTTCGACGACACCTGAATATCTTTGTTGTTTGAAATAGCACAGCAGATATGCTCTTTTTCAATATTTTCTTTTGTAACTTTTATATATTCCATAATTTCGGCACCTCGTTTTGTACTCTTAATAATGATTATACTTTGTTTTTGCGGTGTTGTCAATTATTTTTGAATATTGATTAAAAATTTTTAAACACAAAAAAACACATCGGCAATTTTCATTGCCGATGTGTTTTTTAACTTTAAATTAGTCTTCCAAAGCTCTGCTCAAGAATGTAACAATCTGTCCCCTTGTGCAAGTATCGTCGGGTGAGAATGTTGTTGCGCTTGTACCTGCGGTAACGTTGTTTTTAACCGCCCACGCAACCGCCTCGGCAAAGCCCGCGCCGTTTGAAACGTCGCTGAACGTGCCCGAAATTTCGGTTCTCGGCGAGTTTGCGTTTTTCCACAAATATTCAACGGTGGACGACCTTGTGCAGGGAGTGTTGCCCTCAAATTTGTCACCCGTAACCATATCTTTGCCGTATGCCCAGATTGCCGCGTCATAGAAGTAGTCGCTTGCCGAGATGTCTGTGAACGGATTTTCGATTTCAGCCTTGGGCGAACCTACCGCACGCCAGAGGAATGTCAAAATCTGCGCTCTTGTGCAGGTCAAATCGGGCGAGAAAGTTGTTTCGCTTGTGCCCTGTGTGATGTTTTTGCCTACTGCCCATTTTACAGCAGAAGCATAATACGCATCGTCTGCAACGTCCGCAAAATTGATTTCTGTCTTTGTTTCTGTATTTTCGTCTGTTGTTTTGCTGTCCTCTTTGTCAGCGTCTTTGTTTGTTTCGTCGGTTGTTTCAAGCAGGCGGAGTGTGTTGTAAACTCTCATAGTGTCTGTTTCATTTCCGAGTGTGAATTTAATAAAGCATTTTGCCGAACCTTTTTTTGTTGCGGTAGAATCTACTTTTTCAAATTCGCCTGTAAGCTCAACAGTGCTTCCGTTTGTGATAACTTTTTTAACCGACTCCAAAATGTCCTCTGCCGTAACGTCGGGGTCGAGCGAAACGTTCTGGAAGATTGCTTTTGCCGCCGCTATATCTTTTGCAAGATTTTCTTTGTCAGCGTTTGCCGTTGCCGCGTCGCCCGTAAGTTTCGGGATTTTTGCGTCATACATTTCGTGACGTGTGTAAGGTCCGCACTTAAACATAATGTTTACGAAAATCGAACCGTCTTTTTCGCTTGTAGCGTTGTAAATGCGGAAGTCTGTTTCTTTCGAGAAACCAAGTTCAACCGTGCTTCCGTCGGGAAGAATTTTCTTAGCCGCGCTCAAAAACTCATCTGCTGTCATATCGTTATAGATACCCATTGTGCCGATACCGTCTTTGATTGCTTTCATTGCGGTTTTAATTTCGCCCTCTTCATCAATAGCGAAAACCGCCGTCGGCAAAACCGGAAACATTACGCATAATGCCATCAGTAAACCTAATACTCTCTTAACCATTTTTCTTTCTCCTTTTTATTTAAATTATTGTATTGCCCTGTTTAAGAATGTAACAATCTGTCCCCTTGTGCAAGTATCGTCGGGTGAGAATGTTGTTGCGCTTGTACCTGCGGTAACGTTGTTTTTAACCGCCCACGCAACCGCCTCGGCAAAGCCCGCGCCGTTTGAAACGTCGCTGAACGTGCCCGAAATTTCGGTTCTCGGCGAGTTTGCATTTTTCCACAGATATTCAACGGTGGACGACCTTGTGCAAGGTGTATTTCCGTCAAATTTACTGCCCGAAACCATACCTTTGCCGTACGCCCAAAGCGCCGCGTCATAGTAATAGTCGCTTGACGATACATCTGCAAACGGATTTTCGATTTCAGCCTTGGGCGAACCTACCGCACGCCAGAGGAATGTCAGAATCTGCGCTCTTGTGCAGGTGTCATTCGGCGAGAACGTCGATGCGCCCGTGCCCTGTGTGATGTTTCTTTCAACCGCCCATTTTACCGCATCGGCAAAATAATCGGCGGATTTTACGTCTGCAAATGCAGTGACGTTTGATGTATTTGTATTTTCCGTTTTGTTATCTTCGGTTTTTGTTTCTTCCTCGGTGTTCTTCACAGGTTTGGACCAGTTTGCGCTGCCGCCCGTTGTAAGATAAATTCTGTCCGCCGAGTCGCTCATACGGAGATTAAGCGTGTAACCGCTTTCGGTTTTTGTCATATACTCAAGGTCAATCGGAACATATGAAACCATTCCGTCGCTCGCTGTGCAGATAAGATAATCTTTCTGCATTTCGTCCGTATCTATGTAGTTCGTCTTGCCCGATGCGGTAACAACCGAAGTAATCCAAGTCGGAACACCTGCAAAAAGCTGAACAGCCGTGCCTGTTTCTTCAGCGTCATATACGCCGACGCCCATATAGTTATAACCGCTTTTGAGGAGGTTTGCGCGGTGTCCGTCACTGTTCATCCAGGAATTCATCGCATTTTCGCCCGAAACTGCGCGCGCCTTTGCGTCACATTTATAGATGTTTTCGCCCGCGGTCGAATAGCTCAACCCTGTAATTGCAGTGAAGGGTTTTTGTCCGTTCGGTCTTGTATGCGAAAAGCTTTCCACAAGTTCAACCTCACGGATACTGCACGCATTCTGCAAAACCTCGGGCATTGTGAGGAGCACCGAGCCGACTTTGTTTCTCTCAATGTTTGTAAGTCTTAAAATTTCCCATTCTTCTTTGTTAATCAAGGTTTTGTCAACCGGCAGTTTTCTTACAAGCTTGGGAAGTGTTTCGCTGAAACGCGTTTCGCGTTCTTCATCGCCGAGAGTCATTGTAAGATAAGCGGTGATGTTGCCGTCCTCTTTGAATGTCGCGTTTATTTTGTTAAACGATTTCCAGGACACTTTTGTGCCGTTTTTAACAGCTTTTTCGGCAACTTCAAGCATTTCTTCCTTTGTGGTTCTGTTGTCGTACGCAATTTCGTCCATTGCAACGCCGATAAGATGTCTGTCCTCGTCAATCGCCTTTGTTGTTTCGTTCACAATCAAAGGAAGTGTTTTTGCCGCGGGAACCGCGTCCTCAACGGTACCGCACTTGAGCGTGAGAGTTGCGGAAACGGTGCCGTTTACCGTGCTCGACGATTTGACAATTTTAAAATTCGCCTTGTCAAGCGTGATTATAACATCGTTGTTATCCGTCGCGTCCATAGCCATTTTCAAAATGTCTGTTGAAGTTGTGTCGTTTGAAACCTCAAAAGTCCACATAGCGTCGCTTATCGCTTTTTTTGCCGCATTTATGTATTTTTTAGCCGTTGCCTCGTCTATTTTGCCGTCGGAAACGTCTTCCTTCACAGGTTCGCTGTCGCCGTCGTCGGTAGTCAAACCGCCGAACGCCCTGCTGTCGGTGCCTGCCGGAATTTCTTTTTTAACCGTGAGTGCCTCCTCGCCGTCGTCTATAAAAATGCTCACATCTGCGCTCACATATCCTGCCTTTGTTGCCGTGGGACTTACAACCTTAAAACGTTCAACCAAAAATCCCGTGCCGACAAACGAGTTTGTCGAGTATTCGCACGCACCGAACAAAAGGTTTTCCATATCTTCTTTAGTAAAGTTTACATCCACATCCGCTTTTTCGAGCAAATCGAGAAAACGTTCCATATTTTTCTCGCACGCAGTCTGCGCGTCGTCAATCACCGTTATGGCGTACGCAGTTGTATGCGGTGTCTGCACTGCGCCGAGCATAAGCGCCGCCGCACAGGCACAAGCCAAAAATTTCTTCATCACTGCACTTCCCTTTTTTATAAAAAATATATGTTTCTTCACAACGTTATAATTATACAAAATTTTTTCTCATTTTGCAACAGCTTTTTGATATTTTTGCAAAAATTTACACAAAAATTTTACGGCACAATTTGATGTAAAAAACTTGAAAATCCGTCACTTTGTGATATAATGATGTCAAAGGAGAGATGATATATGTTTAAAGCAAACACGGAATTTGACATTATCGGTATGGGTGAAGTTATGTTACGCCTGTCACCGCCGGCAAAAGAGAAAATTTCGCAGTGCGAAACGTTTGAAAAAACAATCGGCGGAAGTGAGCTTAACGTTGTGTCGGGCGCGTCTATGCTCGGCGTGCGCTCGGCAATAATCACAAAAATTCCGCAAAACAAAATCGGGCATTTTGTGCGCAACAAAATCCGCTACGGAAACGTGAGCGACGATTACATTGTCTACGACCAATCTGCTGACGCGCGTCTGGGTGTCTATTATTACGAGAGCGGTGCTTACCCGAGAAAATCGACCGTCATTTACGACCGTGCTCGTTCGTCTATGTGCACATTGAGTTTAGACGAACTTCCGAGCGATATTTACGAAAAAACAAAGGTTTTCCACATCAGCAGTATCACGCTTGCGATAGACAAAAACCTTCGTGAAACCGCGCTCGAAATGATTAAGCGTTTTCACAAAGCCGGTGCGCTTATTTCGTTTGACGTAAACTACCGTTCCGCGCTGTGGAGCGAGGAAGAGGCGCGAGAGGTTATACAAAGCATTTTAAAATACGTCGATTTTCTTTTTGTTTCGGAGGAAACGTCGCGCCGTATGCTCCAAAGAGAGGGCACGCTTGAAGAAATTATGCAGGGATACGTTAAAGATTACGGATGCAAACTTGTGGCAACCACGCGCCGTGAAGTTATTTCGCCGATGCGCCACAATTTTAATTCAAAAATCTTTTACGGCGGCAAATTCTACGAAGAAAAACCGTATAACAACATTGAGGTTATCGACCGTATAGGAAGCGGTGACGCGTATCTTGCAGGCGTTTTGTACGGTCTTATCAAAACGGGCGATATTACAAGCGCGCTCGAAATAGGCAATGCCACATCGGCGGTTAAAAACACCGTTGTTGGCGATATGTCGGCAAGCAGTATCGACGAAATTTTAAGTGTTATAAAGTCGCACAAGGCAACGGGAAGACAGGACGAAATGGTGAGATAAACCGTTGCCAAAAACGGTTGTTGCAATCGGCGGCAGCTTTGATTTTTCAAAGTCGGCTGCAGCGACAAAGACAATATATCCGACTATGCGCGTGTTCCTATGGAATGGTGCTTTGCAAACTACGTAATGTTTGATGTTGTTGACAGGTCGAACGGATACGAAATTCTTATCGGCGCGAAAATCGCTCCCACACGTGCGGACACCGCGCTTATCTTCAGCAAAATAGGAACGTTGCTCGAAAATGAGGCAAAAAACTAAATTATTTATCCAAATAAAAATTTTAACCTGCTCCGAAAGCTCCGCCGTTTTAACCTCCGAGCATGCCGAAACGGTATAGGTTTTTCCACTTTTCAAAAGCGGAGATGTGATAAATACCGCTTTATAATCGCCGTCGGTGTCGAAATATATGTTTGCAATGGTGTAAGGCGTATAGTCTTTGTTTTAAAAATCAAGCTCCATATGCTTTTGCAAAACGTTTATAACGCTTTCATATGCCTGTTTATCCAGCATATATTTATGCTCGTATCGGTTAAAAACTTCTATTGCCATAGCCGTTCACCCTCCCTAATGTTTAATGAAATTATAGTTTTCCAAGGTTAAATCAAAGTTAAGAAAATGTAATTTTTTGCAAAAAAATTACCCCTCGCTTGTTTGCAAGGGGAATTTTTTATGTAATTCGACCTAATTCTGTTGTTAAATTTTAACCGATAAACGCGTTTACAATTTCAGCGTCGGTATAGAAAAGGAGCAAGTCGCCCATAGGAAGCTTAAATTTAAGATCAACCCAAACGGTATTTCCGCTGTTTGCGGTAACATCCGTGCATTTGTACTTGTCGCCGAGCACCGACGCAAGACTTGCGTTGTCCGCCTCGGAAACGCTAACCTTAACGCGGTAAATAAAATACGACTCGGGATTTGTCACAAGCGTGGGATAATATGTGATATTTGCCTTAATACCGCCCTTTTCAAGCGTTTTTTCCATTTCGGAAAGCGGATTTACAAACATCTGTTTCATCGCGCTTGCAAAAGAATAGCTCTCGCTCGCCTTTGCACTGCTGATTTTGTTTGAATAAACGTAATTCGGGATACTCTTTATAATCGCGGTGTAATCGCCGTAATTTTCGGGATATTTCGCAACGTCGGTGCTCAAATTTTCATTGGTTCCGCTGCCGTCCGACGCATACGAAACCTGCGTTCCGATAACCGCGTCAAGCTGAAGCAAAATTGCGGCAAATTCTTTCATAGTAATTTCCTTATCGGGGTGGATTTTGCCGTCCGCAAAAAGGCAAATTCCGTTTGACGCCGCGTAATCAAGATACTTTTTCTGCGTGCCGTCCGCGCCCGTCACGTCGGGATACGACGCACTTGTGTCAAATTTTGCCGACTTCGTAACAAGCTTGATAAGGTTATAGCACATTTCGGAAAGCGTGTCGCCGACGTTTGCGTTTTTGCTCACAAATTCCGCCGTGTTGGGCACTCCGCCGAGCGTTTCGCCTCTCGTAACGTAAAATTCCTTGCCGTATTCGCAGTCAAGCTCGTTAACCGCGGAAATATTTTTAAAAGTAAGATTATACTGTCTTGAACCAAATCTTAAAACAGCTCTTGCCATTTCGCCGTTGGTGAACGTCGCATTGGGATTGTATTCTCTGTCAAAAAGCGTCTGACTTCCAAATACTGCTTTCAAAACGTCGGGCGAAACAATATCCGCAAAATCTTTCGCAGGCGAATTTTCGTTAATTTCTCTTGCGCGGACGATAAGCGCCGCACCCTCTGCACGGGTGAGCGTGTCGCCAAGACGGAGATTAAGTCCGTCGTCGCCCGTCATAATGCCGTAAGTGTAGCCCCACGCAGCCGCGTCTTTGTTGTCCGACTGGCTTGTGATGACACTCGGCGCGGATATGCCTGTTTTACTGCCGTTGCGTTTCCAGATAAGGTTTAAAACCTCTCCGCGCGTAATCGCCTTGTCGGGCATAAACTGCGTGCCCGAAACGTCAAGTCCCGAATACATAATGTAGTCGTAACCCCAGTGGTCGGCAGGAACGTCGGTATAAACAACGTCCGTTTTTTCACTGCCCTTGCCTATCATTTTAACAAATTCGGCGCGCGTGACGGTGCCGTCGGGACGGAAAGTGCCGTCGTCATAGCCGTTGATAGTGCCGTCGTTTACAAGTACATCAATGTAAGATTTGCCCCAGTGACCGTCCAAATCGGAAAACGAAACCGCGAAAGCGTTCATCACCGCAAAGGACGAAAAAATGAGAGCGAACGTCAAAATAATGCTGACCGTTTTTTTCATTTGCAAAACCTCCGTTTTTTAAATTTGCACCGCGTTCATAACCGTTTCAACCGCTCTTTCGTCGGGTGTGCAGGTTAAAAGATACACAGGTGTGGATTTCAAAATTTTGTCCGTGAAATCCATACATAAATCGAGATAATCGGGAACAAGCGGTTTTCTGATTTCGTTTACAAAGTACGAAACCGCTCTTGCACCCGAGAGTTTTTCAATTTTATTTTCAGTGCCCCTGTGCAGAAAAACCACAGCTTTAAGGGGAGCGGAAACATTTTGGTTAACTCCGCTTGTGCCTGCGAACGGCGAGCCGAAAAGATACGGAACACTGTCTTGGAATTTTATGACCGGCGTATCGTCGTTGGCAATAACAGTGTCGGGGTAAACCTCCTGCCAAATTGACGTATGGGTGGATTTACCCGTGCCGGACTGCGCCGAAAATGCTATTGCACTGCCGTTTAAAACTATTGACGACGAGTGCAGAACACCGCTTTTGTTTTTGAGCATTGCGTATGAAAACGCCTCGCCTATAGCGAAAAACGAGATGTACCAAATGTCAACGCCGTAAATTTTGTCACGGTTGGCAATGGAAACTTTCGCCTTTTTGCCGTCGGGCGAGATGTCATTTCTCAAAAAAGCTCCCTGTTCGTCAATGCGCATTGTGCACACACCGCCGTCTTTGGTTTGACAATGCTGCCAATTTCTGAGCGGTGCGGTGAGCTTTTCCTCGGGAATTTGGATTTCGTCTTTTACCGAAAATTCAACTTCAAAATCGAAATCTGTGATTTTGTCATTTGTGATGTAAGATGCAAACAGCTCGTCAAATTCTTTAAAATCAGCACCCGAAATACGCACATAATAATTTGCAATTTTTAAATTCATCTTCTTCTCCGTTAACTAACAATAGGCGGGTTGTATAACCCGCCCATTCGTAAGTTTTAGATTTTTAAGTTTTAGGAAACTGCATTAAAACCATTTTCACCAGCTTTAATCTCCGCGCTGGTTTTTCCTAAAAGGCTTATAGTTGCCGCGCCCCTTTTATAAAATGTTGTAGGAGCAGTGATATTTTCCTCAACTTTCAAGTTTACAATTTCCATTGAGGGTTTTGTATATTTTTTCATTGAAATAACCTCCTTTATTACTCTGTAACTGCCTCAAAAGTAACCACAGTTAATGCAGTGTCTTCATTTGACATATAGGTTCCATTGTTTGTCTTATAATACGGTCTAACATACGCAGTAAATGCATCTTTTGTTTCATTGTCAACAATAGCAACACCAAAATTACCGGCTTGATCAACCGAAGTAGCAGGATAACAAACATAATCATTGCCTAATGTAGCAGGGTCACCACTCTCGCAAACTGCTATACCATATTCTGTTGCGTTTCCGGTTGCAGAACCATACACAACATACATACGTGCATTCTCGATTTTTACGTCGTTGTCATCTTTATCTTTAATAGTTAATGTAGCCTTATTAGATTTCAAAGCAGCAGTACGAGTAACTGTAGGTGAAACAGAATCCCCGGTAGTAATACTAAGAGTACCCGATGTCTTTTCCATAGCATTATTGGTTACTGTAGTAAGACCATTTTTAAAAGCAACCGTGATTGTTTTATTATCCGCATTATAGTAAGTAGAAGCTAATTCACCATTATCATATGTTGCACCGTTTATCGTCTTATTAGTACCTAAATCAATGTTATTTAAAGTGAAAATACCATTTGAAACAGCCTCATATGCCTCATATGTAAAAGCACCTTTTTCTACATCATCAATTTTAAGTGTAAGTGTAAATTTATCTGTTGCAGGAAGTTTGCCATCTTCGGCTTTCGCGGTGTCTGTAAAAGTACTGTCAGCTTTAGCAACCTTTACCGCGCTTCCGGCAACATTTGCTTTTGTGGTTTTGTAGCTAAACGAATATGTACCTACAGTGTCAGCAGGAATAGTATACTGATTTATGTAGATAGGGTTGGTGCTATCACCTGCCAAATATGTAACCTCATCATTAGCACTTACTCCACTAACCGTAGTGGTTACATACACATAATTAGGATCACCTTTCAAATAAATCGTTTTCGTAGAAACTGTAGGTGCTGTTGCCGCAAATGCAGTCGTTGAAGCGAGCAACATTGCCGTTGCACCGAGTGCAACAACTTTTGTTAGCAAACTTTTCTTTCTCATTAAATTCTTCCTCCCTCTTTTTTACCGACCGTTTCCGGTCATACAAGCCGTGTTATGCCTCGGCTTACGGCATTTTTATGATGAATACATCAATATTTATTAAAAGCGCAAGATTTATTTTACGCTGATAATACGGTCGCAGAAGTCCATAACCTCTTTACGGTGAGTCACAATTATGAGTGTTTTTTCGTTCATAGCTTTAAGGCTTTTTAAAAGGCTCAATTCCGTATCTTTATCCAGCGCGCTGGTTGCCTCGTCCAAAAGTAGTATATCCGCGTCGTGATAAAGAGCTCTTGCAACGGCAAGACGCTGAATTTGCCCCTCCGACAGCCCTGCTCCGCCCTCGCCGAGCATGGTGTCAAATCCGTTTTCAAGCTTTGAAATCACATCATAAATCTGTGCGGTTTTTGCACATTCGGTTATTCTTTCGTCACACACATCTTCTTCGGAAAATGCAATATTATCGCGGATTGTTCCCGAAATAAGCATATTTCCCTGCGGAACGTACGAAAACATTTTCCGCATTGTTTTGTCAAACGAAATCCTGCCGTTTGTGCAGTTTATGTAAATTCCGCCTTCTGTCGGCGAAATTATACCCAAAATCAATTTTAAAAATGTGCTTTTGCCTATTCCCGACCTACCGCTTATCGCGACAAACTCGCCTTTTTTGATATTTAAATTAAGCTTGTCGAGAATTTTTTTCTTTCCGTCGTACGAAAAGCTCACATCTTCAAAGCAAATTTCTTTCATATCGGCATAAAGCTTTGCAATTTGTGCGCTTGTTTTGCGCTTTTCAAGCTTAAATTCGTTGTCGATTTCAAGAATTTCTATAATTCTTTCCGCCGACGCGAGCGCCTGATAATACTGCGGTAAAAGCGACGAAACCGTTCTGAACGGTGCGATTGAGTCGCCGACAAGCTGAAGCAGTGCCGTCAATGTGCCGAACGTCATAACGCCGATTGAAATCTTGTACGCGCCGTAGCCCAGCGCGAAATAGTAACCTGCCGTTACCACCAAATAAAACAATATGTTAGCAACAATGCTGATATTGTTGCGCTTTAAAGCAATTCTGAAATTTTTGTCCTGCAATTTTTTTAAATAGGACAAAATTTTGTTTTCGTTGCCGAACGATTTTATCACCAAAATGTTCAGCAGAGTGTCCTGCATAAACGACGAGGTTTTTCCGTCGCTTTCCTGGTAAAGCTTGTGCAATGCTTTAAATTTCTTTTTGTAAAGCCGGGCCGCTATTACGATAACCGGGCCTAAAACAATGCACACAACCGCAAGAAATTTATCAAGCACAAAAAGCACATAGAGGCTTAAACAAAGCCTTGATATGAGCGACACCGAACCCGGAACGACTGTTGTAATCGAGTTTGCGATAACGTTTGTGTCGTTGTTTATTCGGTTGAGCAAATCGCCCGTGTGATACTTTGAAACGGAAAGATAATCTTTTCCGAGTATCGAGGAAAACAAATTTTCCTTTAAATCTATTTTTATTTTACTTAAAACTCTGATATGTAAAAACGACGCGCACGAATCGAGTGCGATTTGAAGTATCAAAAGCGCCGACAAACGGAGCATTTCGGGATAGAGCCGAGCGCGCATGCTAACATTTGTTGCCGCGTCGATAACATCTTTCGAGCACAGTGCAAAATACACCGAGATGACCGAAACCGCGACTGAAACGAGCGTTAAAACAGCAAGGCTCAAAAACCTCGGCGACGCGCATTTTATCAGCCATCTAAGCGGTGATATACCGTTTTTTATCTCGTTATCCGCCATAGTTTAATCTTCAATAAGACCTGCGTTCTTAAGGCTTTCAACAAACGCAGACGTATCGCCTTTCACTTCGGAAATGTCCGCCTCATACTCTTTTGCGAGCATATCTGCAAGTTCATCTTCTGTCACGTCATTTTCAAGGCACTTCCACAAAAACGCACCCGTTTCGTTAAGGTTTATAATGGAAGAAAAATCCACAAAATTATCGCCGACGGGAACAACCACATAGTCGTCAACAACCTTTTTAACGATAAATCCGTCCTTAACTTTCACGGTTTAAAAGCACCTCCGATTTGTAAAATACTTACCGGGCATAAGCCACCCGACTATAAATATTTACGTTACCATTATAATATAACTTCCTTTAAAAGTCAACCGCCGAGCGGTATTTTTTTCATATTTGTAAATTTCGCACATATTTTAAATAAAAAAATATCCAATTTCACAAAACGCTGCACATCTTGAAATTTTTATTTAAAATATTGACGGTATTTTCAAAAAATTTTTATGTTTTTTTGTAACTTTTTAATAATTTCTGCACACTATCGAAATCCACTCTCCGCTCTGCTTGATTTTTTCTATCTTAAAATATTTTCCAAGCGTTTCTTCCACCTCGTCGGCGCGGTTTATTATTATTCCCGACGTAACGAACGTTCCGCCGTTTTTGACAAGCTGTTTTGCTTTCGGCGCGAGAGCGATTATGACGTCGGCAATGATATTTGCTTCAACGACGTCGTATTTTTTGTGCGAAATTTTCGCAAAAAGTGCGTCATCAGACAAAACATTGCCCGACAAAACGGTGTATTTATCCTCGTAAATTCCGTTTAAACCTGCGTTTTCGTATGCAATATAAATGCAGTTCGGGTCAATGTCAAGCGCGGCTGCGTCCTTTGCGCCGAGAAGAAGTGAAACGATTGACAAAATTCCGCTGCCGCATCCTATGTCAAGCACCTCGTCGCCCGGTTTAATGATTTTTTCAAGCTCCTCAATGCACATTTTGGTGCTGTGGTGCGTACCCGTTCCGAAACTCATTCCGGGATTGATTTTAAACACAATTCTGTCGGTTTCGGGCGCGTTTTCCCAAATCGGGCAAATGGTTATTTTTTCGCCGATTTCAAGGACTTTAAAATATTTTTTCCAGTTGTTCGCCCAGTCCTCCTCGCAAACCGACTCGGTTTCAAGCGTCAGCTCGCCGAATTTTCCGTCCGTGTCAAACGATTTCAAAAACGCGAGCATACCTTTGACGTTCGCAATATTTTCCGAGAGATATTCGTTATCCGCAAGATAAAAAATAACCTTTGTACCGCCTTTTTTCTGCTCTATAAGCTCGTCGTCCACCAAGTCCCAGAACTCTTTGTTATGCTCGAGAAAATCGTTAAAATCTGCCTCATCCTCAATCTGCGTGCCGTTTATTCCGATATTCAAAAGTCCGCCGACAACGCTTTCTATGCCGGCGCTCGTTGTATGAATTATGCTTTTTATCCAGTTCATATTATCCTCCGAAATGTTCTTGTATAATGCTGAAAATTAAATTTTTCTACATTTTAAAGTATAGTTAAATTGCCGTAATTTGTCAAGTGTCTGTATATCAAAACCGCGTGCGGGCATAATAAAACTTGTGTACCGAAGAAAAATTTGGGAGGGCTTTTGTTTTGCTGATTAACAAGGTTGAAATCTGCGGCGTGAACACATCAAAGCTTCCGATACTTTCAAACGACGAAAAAACAAAACTGCTCGACAGAATTAAAAACGGCGATATGACCGCGCGTGAGGAATTTGTAAAAGGCAATTTAAGGCTGGTTTTATCGGTGATACAAAGATTTAACAACCGCGGTGAAAACGTGGACGATTTGTTTCAGGTGGGGTGCATAGGGCTTATCAAGGCGCTGGATAACTTTGACACAACGCTGAATGTGAAGTTTTCAACCTATGCCGTACCTATGATTATAGGCGAACTTCGGCGGTATCTGCGCGACTATCAGCCCGTGCGCGTATCGCGTTCGCTCCGCGACACTGCCTACAAGGCGCTTCAGTTTAAGGAAAAATTCGTGCGCGAAAACGAGCGCGAACCGAACATTGAAGAAATTGCAAAAGCGCTTGAAATGAAAAAAGAGGACGTTTCGTTTGCGCTCGATTCAATTCTCGCGCCGGTGTCGCTTTTCGAGCCTGTTTACAACGAAAGCGGTGACGCGATTTTTGTTATGGACCAGGTGTCGGACGAGAAAAACACCGACGAAAACTGGATTGAAGAAATTTCGCTCAAAGAGGCTATGCGAAAGCTGAACGAGCGCGAACGGCACATTTTAAATCTGCGCTTTTTCAAGGGAAGAACGCAAATTGAGGTGGCAAACGAAATCGGCATATCACAGGCGCAGGTGTCGCGTCTTGAAAAAAGCGCAATCGACCATATGAAAAAATACATTTAGTTTAAAACCGTCTTAAAAATTAAGACGGTTTTTTCTACATAACAGCGGTGTCGGCGCGGAATTTGGACGGCGAAACGCCTTTGCGTTTTTTGAAAAAATTGCTGAAATAATATTCGTTTTCAAATCCGCAAACACCCGATATATCCTTAATCGCAAGATTTGTGTTAATAAGCAGTTCCTCCGCTCTTTTCATTTTAAGGCGCGCGGTATATTCAAACGGCGTCATACCTGTCTGTGCCTTAAAACGGCGCAAAAACTGAACGTACGAAATATTGCCGTTTTCCGCAAGAATATTGAGCGGTTGGTTTCTGAAAAAATCCTCGTTAAGCGTTTTCAACGCGTCGGCAATCAACTTGTCTTTTATAATTTTTTCACCGCTCAAATTGGTGTTTTCGAATTTATACAAATTCACAATGTCGCTGAAAATGTGCGCCTTATATTCAAAATTATCGCTGTAAATATCGCCCGAAAGCTTGTTTAAAACGTCTATGTCCGAAAAAATTCTTTCTTTATTTATAAATGTCACTTTGCCGTCAAAAAACGATTTTTCCTCTGATTTAAACCTGAAGAGATGAAGTTTAAGCTGTGAATTTACGTTTCGGAAATAATGTTTTCCTTTTTCAAAATACGCGCCCTCACCCGCATTTACGCAAAATTTTTCCCTGTCACATTCTAAGTCAAAACTTCCGTTTTCAAGCAGTGCGAATATATCCGCCTCGGCGGTGTAGTCGCAGTGGATAAAATTATTTCTCACCGTCATAACGTATCGCATAAGCTGAACCATAGTTTGCGCCCTCTTTTTCAAAATGATAAAATATTATATCTTATATTATAAAATAATATATTCATTTTGGCAAGTATTTGTTATAAAATAAGCGTATGAGATAACATTTTTATTTTTACAAAAAAATTTAAAATATTATAAAAAGAAGGCGAAAACTATGAACAAAAATGTGCTTATAACCGCCGGAAGCAAAAATACGGGCTTCGAAATGTGCCGTACTTTTGCAAAAAACGGTTATAACGTTCACCTCACAAGCAGGAGCAAGACCGACGCGGAAAATGCGTCAAAACGCATTAAAGAAGAATTTCCGAACATTGACGCTTACGGCTATTCGCTTGAGCTTTCGAGCGTTGCGGATATTGAGCGCGCTTTTGATGAAATCAAGCAAAACACCGAAACGCTTGATGTGTTTGTCGGAAATGCCGCAAACCTCGGCATAGGTCTTGACACGCTTACAGCCGACGAGGAGGGATATGACTCTGTTATGAACGTAAACCTCAAAGGAACTTTTTTCACGTCGCAGTACGCGTCGAAAATGATGCTTAAAAACGGCGGAAGTATCGTTCTTCTCGGCTCTGTGCAAGGGTGCGGAGCAGTGCGCGGACGCGCGGTTTACGGTGTGTCGAAAGCGGCGATAAACGCATTGAGCAAATATCTTTCGTTAGACCTTGCACCGTACAAAATACGCGCAAACTGCCTTATCGCAGGCGCAATTCATACAGACCGCTGGGAAAACGTCGCACCCGCCGAGCTTGAAAAACGCCACGCAAACTATCTCACGGGACGCGAGGCAGATATGGAAGAAATCGCAAACGCGGTTTACTTTTTATCAAGCGATTTGTCGGGGAGCATAACGGGAACGTCGCTCACGGTCGACTCGGGCGTGCTTGTACCGATTTTGCCGTACAACGGCGGAAAATAATAATTTATAAGGAGAAAAGTTATGAAAATTACCGATATTAAAACATATACAATGGACGCATACCGCACAAACTGGACGTTCATAAAGGTTGAAACCGACGAGGGTTTGTACGGCTGGGGCGAGGCATCGCTCGGAACGCAGGAGGGCGCGCTCTGCGGATGCGTTGAGGATTTAAAAAGACTTATCACCGGCAGAAATCCGCTTGAAATCGAGAAAATGCGCTTTGAAGTTTACCGCGATATTTACTGGAAAGGCGGTCCTGTTCTGATGTCCGCGATAAGCGGTATTGAAATGGCAATGTGGGATATTTCGGGCAAATTTTACAATGCACCCGTTCACGCGCTTTTGGGCGGAAAGGTGCGCGATAAGGTTAAAATGTACGCAAACGCTTGGTTTATCGACGCAAAAGAGCCGGAGGATTTTGCAAAATGCGCGAAAAAGACGGTTGACCTCGGCGTTAAGGCGCTCAAGTGGGACCCGTTCGGAAAATCGCATATGACCATTGAAAACGACGTTCTTTCAAAGGCGGTTGACATTGTGGGGGCGGTCCGCGAGGCGGTCGGAAACGGCGTCGACCTTCTCATCGAGTGCCACGGCAGATTTAATCCGTACACCGCGGTTAAAATTTCAAAAGCGCTCGAAAAATTTAACATTTTCCTTATGGAGGAGCCGTGTCCGCCCGACAATTTCGAGGCGCTCGCATATGTAAGAAGCAAGTCGAACATACCGATTTCGGGCGGTGAAAGGGTTTATTCGATATACGGTTTTGAGGATTTGTTCGCAAAAGGCGCGGTGGATATTGCACAGCCCGACATTTTCCACACAGGCGGTATTTATGAAAGCAAAAAAGTTGCGGCAATGGCGGAGGCGAAGCACATTCCCGTGTCGTTCCACAATCCGAGCGGACCGATTTCAAACGCCGCGATTTTGAACCTTGCGGCAACGGTGCCGAACTTTATTATTCACGAAATTATGCTCACCGACGGCGCGTTCAGAAGGGACATCACAAACGAAAAAATTGTGTTTGAGGACGGATATATTTTAATTCCCGACAAGCCGGGCATCGGCATTGAGGTTAACGAAGAAGAAATCGCAAAACACCCGTATGTTCCGCGAAATCTGCGCCATTACACGGGAAATCTCACGTCAATACGCAAAAAAGGCGACGCATTTTTCTATTTTGAGGGCATAGGCGGTGAAAAAAAATGAATAGTACATATGAAATGATAAAAAAACACAAGTTTATCGCGATTTTGCGTAACATTCCCGAAGATAAGCTTGAAAACACCGCAAAAGCGCTTTATAACGGCGGTGCAAGGCTTTTTGAAATAACCTTCAATCCGTCCGACCCCGACACGGTTAAAAAGACGGCAAGGGCTTTTGAGATAATTAAAAACGCGTGCGGAAACGGCATAAGCGTCGGCGCGGGAACGGTTGTAAAGAAAGAATATGTTGCCGATGCAAAAAAAATGGGTGCGGAATTTATCGTCGCTCCCAATACCGACCAAGAAGTTATATCGCTGACAAAGGAAAACGGTATGCTTTCAATTCCCGGAGCGTTTACGCCGAGCGAAATCGTCACGGCGCACAAACTCGGCGCGGATATTGTGAAAATTTTCCCTATAGAACCGCACAATATACCGTACCTTAAAAACATTCTCTCACCTGTTTCGCACATTCCGTTTATCACAACGGGCGGTGTGAACGAGGACACCGCGGACGAGCTGATGAAAACGGGCGCAGTTGCACTTGCGGCGGGAGCATCGGTGATACCCGTTTCGGCACTTAACGAAAACAACTTTTTACTCATCGAAGAAAAAACACGGACGCTTATAAACATCATAAAAAACGCATAACTTCATCAAAACGGCTTGAAAAATCAGGCCGTTTTTTTGTAAAAATAACATTTTTATTTGACATAACCGCATATACATTGTTATAATAAGACAAGCACACAAAAAAGGGACGTGAAAAAATTTGAGTGAAAACAAAAATCAAACGTTTGTAAAAGGCGCGCTGATACTGGTTGCGGCAAACATACTGGTAAAAGTCATCGGCGCCGGCTTTAAAATTCCGCTGACGTATATCCTCGGCGAGGAGGGAATGGGACTTTTTTCAACATCATACACCATATACAGCCTCCTTTTCATCATAGCGACGGCAGGACTGCCGGTAGCGGTGTCAAAAATGGTGTCCGAAAGCCGAACGCTCGGCAAATTAAGCGAGGTTAAGCTTATTTTAAAAGTAAGCTTTGCGATACTTTCAGTCATCGGCATAGCAGGATTTTTCATACTGTTCACATTCGCAGAAAAATTTTCGGTTATGCTCAACAATCCGCGCGCGGCGCTCGGAATTAAGGCAATCGCGCCGGCAATGCTTTTTGTGGCGCTTATGTCCGCGTTCCGCGGATTTTTCCAAGGGCATCAGAATATGTTTCCCACCGCAGCGAGCGAGGTTTTCGAGGCGCTCGGCAAGCTGATTTTCGGCTACGGACTGGCGTTTTACTTTACATCAACAATCACAAACGATATTGAAAGAATAAATTTCGGCGCGGCAGGTGCGGTTGCAGGCGTTTCACTGGGCGCGCTTTTGGGATTTGCGGTGCTTTTGATAATTTATCTTTCCAAGCGCAAAACGCTCTACACGGGCGAAAGCATAAAAGCGCACAGAAACGGCGGAGAAATAGCACGCAAGCTTATATCAATCGCCGTGCCAATAACAATCGGAGCGTCGGTTTTCTCACTCACAAGCATAATAGATATGGCAATGATAATGCGCCGTCTTGAGGCGGCAGGGTTTGACCCCGAAACCACCGCGCTTGCGCTCTACGGCTCGTACACAGGCTACGCGGTGCCGCTCTTTAATATGCCCCCGACGCTTATTTCGTCAATCAGCATAAGCGTTGTGCCGGCAATCGCAGGCGCATATGTCAAAAAGGAACACGGCTTTGTTTCCGACCTTACAAAAAAATCGGTTAAAATAACGCTTCTTTTCGCGCTTCCGTGCGCAGTCGGAATGTCAACGCTCGCAGAGCCGATTTTAAGGGCGGTATACACCAACGCAAACGCGGCGCAGACGCTTTCGATACTTGCAATCGCGATAGTTTTCGTATCGCTGGTTATGCTTACCAACGCAATTTTGCAGTCAATCGGCAGAGTTAACATTCCCGTTGTGAATATGCTTTTGGGCGGTGTGCTCAAAATTGTGATAAACTACATTCTCGTTGCAAATCCGCAAATCAACATAAGCGGTGCGCCGATAGGCACAAACGCGTGTTATATTCTAATTCTCACGCTCAACGTTTTCTGGATTGTAAAGCTTATGAAAGTGAAATTTTCGCTTGCGGAATTTGTGGTTAAACCAGTAATCTGCGTTGCGGCAATGGGCGCGTCGGTCATAGCGGTGATGTCGGTTATGAACGCTTTTGCCGCATCGCCGGGACGTGTTTTCTACCTTGCGTTAACGCTTATCTGCATTGCCGCAGGCGCGCTTGTTTACGGCATAATGCTGTTTGTAACGCGTCTTGTCACCTATGACGACGTTTTAATGCTTCCAAAAGGTGAAAAAATAGCCAATTATATGCTGAAATTCCGCTTAATTAGGCGCTAAATTAGTGGATTTTGTATAAAAAATCAAAAAATCGGGCGTTTTTTAAAAAAAAGACTTGCAAAATTCCTGAATTTAATTAAAATATAGTTAAAGGGTAAAATTTGTTTACTTAACTACTATCAGAGAGGTGGAAATTTAAAATGAATAAGTCAGATTTAATCGCAAATATCGCTGAAAAAAGCGGTCTTACAAAGAAAGATGCAGACAAAGCTTTGAGCGCTGTTATCGACAGCATCACAGAGGCTTTAAAGGGCGGCGACAAAGTTCAGCTCGTTGGTTTCGGTACATTTGAAATCAGAGAAAGAGCTGCAAGAAACGGTATCAACCCGCTCACAAAAGCAGAAATCAAAATCCCTGCTACAAAAGTTCCTGCATTCAAAGCAGGCAGCGCTTTGAAAGACGCTGTAAAATAATTTTACCGTTAAAAGGTACGGCGGATTTTTCCGTCCGAATTAAAAGGCATAGGATTTTATACTCCTGTGCCTTATATTTTTGCAAAAACAACACATTATATAACAAAGGATGATAAAAATGCGGCTTGACAAATATTTAAAAGTTTCGCGTCTTATAAAGCGCCGCACACTGGCGCAGGAGGCTTGCGAAAACGGAAAAATCACGGTTAACGGCAAAGTTGCGAAACCGTCGGCAAACGTTAAGGAGGGCGACCTTTTGTCGCTTACGTTCGGCGAAAAGGTGATAAACGTAAAGGTTGTGTCGGTTGCCGAGCACGTTTTAAAGCAGGACGCCGCCGATATGTACGAAGTAATTCAATAAAAACAATAAAACCGCACTTTTGGTGCGGTTTTTGCATTTATTTTAAGATAACGTTTTTGCAAGCGCAATCACTGCCGATATATTCTGCACCGACATTACAACAACAGCGATAACGAATATAAACAGCGTTATGCGCGAATATTTTCGATAAAACTTCTGATGTATAATGCTTGCCGAAAATCCCGTAAAAATAAGCGGAAGAAAACAAAGTTCAAGCGCAGGGATATTCTGCGAGAACGCCGACGCAAGCAGGAACACGGGATATGCGCAGAGTGACGGAACAATGTACCTTTTCACATATTTCGGACATTTGAAAATTCCTATAAAGCTCAACGCGAAAAAGAATGTTGTTTCGCTTTTTAACGCATTTAAAATATTCTGCGGTGCAAAATTGTCGAACGCGCCGAGTGCGTCTTTATACATAAAAGAGCAGAAAATATGCATTGCAATGCCGAACACAAGCACCCCCGACGCGAGCGCAAACGCCTTTGCCGACGACTGATATTTGCGCGCGTCAAGATATGCAGCAATCGGCACGGCATAAAAAACTATGCACAAAAACGGCAAATCCACAAACATAAACGCCGATATGAGCGACGCGAGATACCATTTTAAAAAGTAGTCGGTTTTTATAAACATCACGAACATAAAAAGCGACATAAAAAGCATTGTTCCGATGTATCCCGACGCGGAAAAGTATGCCAGTGCAAGGCTCGGAAACGCAAAAAACACGCACAGCACAAAAAATGCTTTTTTCTTGGGCGAAAACGATGAAAGCGTCAAAAATATGAGATGCGCCGAAAAAAGCACGCACAAAAGCGCGGTAATCTTCCACGCAGTGCCGTCGCTGAAAAGCTTTTCAACCGCGCCGAGCATATAGCCTGCCGTGTAGATTTTATAAAATTGTTCGTTTTTTTCCGATGTGTCCGCCGGCGGTGCGGTGATTTCGCCTCTTTCAAACCGTGCCGCCTGCAACAAAAGCGAATTTCCGCATTTGTCGGGCAAAATTCCCGACGGCAGAGCGACGGACAAAACAAGTATCAGCGCCGTTATTAAAACAAAAATATGCGCCGTAAATTCTCTTTTCATAATTTATCACCGATTAAATTTTCCGTTTAAAACCGCAGATTAAAAAACAGATGTGCAATGCGGACAGCGCGTTGCTTCATACGGAATTTCGCTCATACAGTACGGGCATTTTTTTGTAAGAGGCTTTTCGTCAGCCGTTTTCGGAGTGTGTCCGATTTGTTTGATTTTGCCGATAAGGCGCACAAACAAAAACACCACAAATGCCATAACGATAAAGTTTATCACCGCGGTGATGAACGAGCCGTATTTTATCGGAACACCGCGCACTGTAAGCACCAGCGACGAAAAATCCATTTTTGTGAAAAGTCCCAAAACGGGCGACACAATATCGTTAACCAGCGAATTTACAATACTCTGAAACGCCGCACCGATGATAACGCCGACCGCAAGGTCGATAACATTGCCCTTCATAGCGAAATTTTTGAATTCGTCAAAAAACTTTTTCATACACCTATCTCCCTTTGCGCTTTTGATTTTATTATAATTGTGCGCTTTGGTTTTGTCAACATAATTCGAGTTCTTTCATTATAAATTGTGAAATTTTTGAAGTTTCGATATTGAGCGCATATGCAAACTCCTGATGTATGATTTTCTGCGCCTCGCCGAGCACGCGCTCGTCTGCAAGATGAAGCTTTTTGCCTATTTTTTCAAGGCTTTTCTGCTTTTCGCAGATTGTGATTATAAGATTTATTATTTCGTGCCTGTCACCGCCCTTGAGCACTTTTTTAAACGCGTCCTTGCGCGCCGCGTCACCGTCTACCCAGAGGCTTTTATTAACATCTACCGAGCGGATAAGCGAAATTATTTCGTCTTTTTCAAGCACCTTTTTAAGCGTGATTTTCTCACTGTCAACCGGTGAATGAATGACCTGACGCGAGTCGTACACTGGCGCAAGAACATAAAAATCCTTTTTACCCAAACCCGCAAAATTTTCGCTTTTAATCTCTTTTACCGTGCATACGCCCGCAGTGGGGTGAAGTACGGTATCGCCCGTTTTATACATTGTATCTGATTCCTTTCGATGTTGTAAATTTTAAAAAACGTGCAATTTGCCGCAACAAGCAAACTGCACGCTGTATGGTTTCCACAATGTATATTATACAATATTTTGTCGAAAAAAGCAATAACTTTTTTGGAAAATTATCTCAAAACCCTTTCCAAAAACTTTACGGTACGCTCGTTCTTCGGGTTTTCCAATACGTCATTCGGGCTTCCCTGCTCGATTATGTAACCGCCGTCCATAAATATGACGTGCGACGCAACCTCTTTTGCAAAGGCAATTTCGTGGGTTACGACGAGCATAGTCATTTTCTTGTCCGCAAGCTTCTTCATAACATTCAAAACCTCGCCCGTAAGCTCGGGGTCGAGCGCGCTCGTCGGCTCGTCGAACAGCATAAGCTTGGGGTTCATTGCAAGTGCGCGCGCAATGGCAACCCTCTGTTGCTGACCGCCTGACAGGTTGCACGGATATTCGTTTATTTTCTCCGACAGCCCCACGTCGGCGAGAAGCCTTTCCGCCTCCGCTTCGGCGTCCTTTTGCGCAATTTTGTTAACGATAACCGGCGCCTCGGTGATGTTTTCTATAACGCTTTTGTGCGGAAACAGGTTAAACTGCTGAAAAACCATTCCCATTTTGCTGATAATCGGGCGCAGTTCCTTGTCTTTTTTGTATTTTCCGTTTTCGGCTATGATTTCGCCGTCAAATTCAATACTTCCGCCGTCTATGGTTTCAAGTTTGTTAAGACAGCGCAGAAAAGTGCTTTTTCCCGAACCCGACGGTCCGATAACCGCCACGGTTTCGCCCTTTTCAACGCTCAAATCTATGCCTTTCAAAACCTCGTTTGCACCAAAACTTTTTTTAATATTTTCCGCTTTTAAAATAGCCATAATCAACCTCTGTAATAATCAAATTTTTTCTCAATATATCCGAACAAAACGGTCAGCACACCGCAGAAAACGAGATAGAACACGCCCGAATAGAAAAGCGGCCATATAAGCGCTTTGGACGCGATATAGTTCTGCGCGGTCTGGGTGATTTCGATAACCGAAATAATTCTTGCAAGCGAGGTATCTTTTACAAGCGTGATGATTTCGTTTCCCATAGGCGGAACAATGCGTTTCACCACCTGCATAAGCACGATTTTAAAGAAAACCTGCACCTTGCTCATACCCAAAACGTAACCTGCCTCATACTGCCCGTTGGGAATTGCCTCGATACCTCCGCGGAAAATTTCCGAAAAATACGCGGCATAGTTTATCACAAACGCGATAAGAGTCGCATTCATACGCGTCATACCCTTGTATTCAAACATAAGGCTAGGTCCGAACATAACGATAATAAGCTGGAGCATAAGCGGTGTTCCGCGGATTATCCACACAAAAATTTTCGTCACCGCGCTCACCGGCTTAAAACGGCACATTGAGCCGAGCGTGATTACAAATCCGAGCGGAATTGCCATCAAAAGCGTGAGTATGAATATGTAAAAGTTTGTTCCGAAGCCTTTTAAAAGTGCTTGTGTTACAGTTAAAAACATAATTTTTCCGTCCTGTTTTCTATAAAATATCGGTTATTAAAACGCCGAAAAAGAACCAACCGCGAAGATTGGTTCTTTTTGGCAAAAACAAACGTCGTATTGTTTATTTTCCCACCATTGAATTTGCGAGCGTGTAGTCGAGAACCGCCGCGTCAACGGTGCTTGCCTTAACCTCCAAAAGCGCGTCGGTCTGCTTGGGAACAGCCGTGTAGCTTGCTTTGGAAAGATTTTCGTCATCTTTAATTGCGCCCTCGCCTGCCGAAGATGTTTCAGCCGCAAGTTTTGCGTTTGAGAGCGACGCTGTGTCGGTGTATTTGTCTTTGTCAGCTTTTCTTATGACAACAACCTGTTTGTTGAGGATATACGGAGCGGAGAAATCAATGTTTTCTTCTCTTTCGTCGCTGATTGTAAATCCGTTCCAAATACAGTCAATGCTCTTTGCGTTAAGCTCAATTTCTTTTGTATCCCAGTTGATTTCAACAAATTCAGGAGTTACGCCCATCTTTGCGCAAACCGCCTCGGCAAATTCGGTGTCAAAACCGACGAATTCGCCCTTGTCATTTGTGTAGTTCATCGGGTCGTAAACAGTGTAGCCGATAATCATTTTGCCGTTCTTTTTAATGTAGTCAAGGTCAGACTCACCGCTTGCCTTTGAGGGAACGTCTTTAGGCTCCAAAAGGTTGTCTGCAAGGTCATATTTTTCCGCAATCGTTTTAAGCGTTCCGTCGTTGTAGAGTTCTTTCATAATTTTGTTAACTTCGTCAACAACGTCACTGCCCGATCTAAAACCTATGCCGTATTCTTCAACCGCAAGGTCAAGACCGTCAATCGTCATAAGGTCGGAATAGTTTCCGCCCGAAGTTTTTTCATCATTTGTGCCGGTGTTTTCTGTTTTGCCGCCGCACGCCGCAAACGATAAAACCATAGCGAGCGCCAAAACCAAAGCGAGTATTTTTTTCATTGTAAAACGTCCTTTCGATTTATCTTATGATGCTATTATACTTTATCGTTTTATCAAAGTAAAGCAGTAAAATCACTTTTTGTATATAATCACAACAAAGTTTTTCATTTTGCACAAATTTATTGTGCGGATTATACAAATCGTTTAATTTTTAAAATAAATATTGAGAATTGGCGAAATTTGTGATAAAATGTAGGTTAAGTGAGAAAAAATTTACTTAATTTATTTTGTTTTTTTATATAAAGAAAGGAGTTTTACAATGATTTATTCTTCAGAAGTTGAAAGAATGTGTGTTGTGGCAAAGGGCGCAAATCACGGTCCCGCACCTATCCCCGAAGAGGGCGCATGGGTTGCCGCAAAAGAAATTAAGGACATTAAAGGTTTAACACACGGTGTGGGCTGGTGCGCTCCGCAGCAGGGTGCCTGTAAGCTCACTTTAAACGTTAAAGACGGTATCATCGAAGAGGCGCTTGTTGAAACAATCGGCTGCTCGGGTATGACACATTCGGCTGCTATGGCGTCCGAAATTCTCCCCGGCAAAACACTTTTGGAAGCGCTCAACACCGACCTTGTGTGCGACGCTATCAACACCGCTATGCGTGAGCTTTTCCTCCAGATTGTATACGGAAGAACACAGACTGCTTTCTCCGAAGGCGGACTTCCCATCGGCGCAGGTCTTGAGGACCTCGGCAAGGGACTTAGAAGCCAGGTAGGTACAATGTACGGCACAAAAGCAAAAGGTACAAGATACCTCGAAATGGCTGAAGGCTATGTTACAAAGCTTGCTTTGGACGAAGATAACGAAACCATCGGCTACGAATTTGTTCATATGGGCAAAATGATGGAAATGGTTAAAAAAGGTATGGACGCGAACGAGGCTCTTAAAAAAGCTACCGGTACATACGGCAGAATTGCCGACGCGGCTAAAGTTATCGACCCCAGAGAAGAATAATTTGATAAGGAGGAATAAAGACAATGGCATTATTTGAAAGCTACGAAAGAAGAATTGACAATATAAATAAAGTTCTTAAAGAAAACGGCATTGCTTCTTTGGAAGAAGCTAAAGCTATCTGTGACGAAAAGGGCATTGACCCTTATGAAATCACAAAAGGTATTCAGCCTATCTGCTTTGAAAACGCTTGCTGGGCTTATGTTATGGGCGCGGCGCTTGCAATCAAAAGAGGCGTGAAAACCGCTGCCGACGCTGCAGAAGTTATCGGCGAAGGCTTGCAGGCATTCTGTATCGCAGGTTCGGTTGCCGACGACAGAAAAGTTGGTATCGGCCACGGAAACCTCGGCGCAATGCTTTTGAGAGAAGAAACAAAATGCTTTGCTTTCCTTGCAGGTCACGAGTCGTTTGCTGCCGCTGAAGGCGCTATCGGTATTGCAAGAAGTGCAAACAAAGTAAGAAAAGAGCCTCTCCGCGTTATTCTTAACGGTCTCGGAAAAGACGCCGCACAGATTATCTCGAGAATTAACGGCTTTACATATGTTCAGACAAAATTTGACTATGCTACAGGCAAAGTTAATATTGTAAGGGAAAAAGCATATTCAAACGGCGAAAGAGCGGCGGTTAAGTGCTACGGCGCAGACGACGTTCGCGAGGGCGTTGCAATTATGCATCACGAGGGCGTTGACGTTTCTATCACAGGTAACTCGACAAACCCGACAAGATTCCAGCACCCCGTTGCAGGAACATACAAAAAAGAATGTAACCAGCTCGGCAAAAAATATTTCTCTGTTGCATCGGGCGGCGGTACGGGAAGAACTCTCCACCCCGACAATATGGCGGCAGGCCCCGCTTCTTACGGTATGACAGATACAATGGGAAGAATGCACTCCGACGCGCAGTTCGCAGGTTCGTCCTCCGTTCCGGCTCACGTTGAGATGATGGGCTTCCTCGGTATGGGTAACAACCCGATGGTTGGTGCTACCGTTGCGGTTGCCGTTGCAGTTGCAGAAGCTATGAATAAATAAGAAACATCATAAAAAAAGTCCCTTTTTGATAAAAGGGACTTTTTTTGTTGGCCGTCAGTCTTTCACAAAAGACAGACGGCTAAAATTTAGTAATACATATTTTTTCAGCCTTTCAGCGCCTTATCAACCTGCATCATAATTGCACATTCCATACGCTTTTTGAAAAGCTTGCACCCGTAATCGTAAACACCCAGAATATCGCCCGTCGCGTGGTACGCATTCGCCGCACAACCGCCCGAGCAATAGAGTTTTGCCCAGCAATCCGCACATTCGGGGCGCGAGTAAACATTGCATTTTTTAAATCTGTCACGCATTTTTGTATTCGTCACACCGTCATAAATGTTTCCCATACTGTATTTTTCGTCGCCGACAAACTGATGGCACGGGAAAAGTTCGCCCCACGGCGTAACCGCAAGATACTCCGTGCCCGAACCGCAGCCCGAAATACGCTTGTAAATACACGGACCGTTCGACAAATCAATCATATAATGATAGAATGTAAATCCGCGGTTTTCGCTGTCGCGTTTAAGCATTTCCTTTGCAAGAATTTCATACTGCTTAAAAAGAACGGGCAAGTCGTCCTCGGTGAGCGCATATTCCTCGCCAGGTGCGCAAACCACCGGTTCCATACTCAATTCCTTAAATCCAAGGTCTGCCATATGGAAAATATCGTTGGTAAAATCAGTGTTTTTATGTGTGTATGTACCGCGGATATAATAGCTTTTGTCACCGCGTTTTTCCACAAATTTCTGAAATTTCGGCACAATCAAATCGTAGCTTCCGTTGCCCTTGTAATCCTTGCGCAGACGGTCGTGAACCTCTTTTCTGCCGTCAAGGCTCAAAACAACGTTGTTCATCTCGCGGTTGCAGAAATCAATCACGTCATCATCAATCAAAACGCCGTTTGTGGTAAGCGTGAAGCGGAAATTTTTGCTGTGCTCTTTTTCAATGCTCCGTGCGTACTCAACCAACTTTTTCACAACGTCAAAATTCATAAGCGGTTCACCGCCGAAGAAATCGACTTCAAGATTTTTGCGATTTCCCGAATTTTCGATAAGAAAATCAAGCGCACGTTTGCCGACCTCAAAACTCATCAGCGCGCGCTCGCCCTGGTATTTTCCCTGTGCGGCAAAACAGTAACTGCAATTTAGGTTGCAGGTGTGCGCAACGTGCAGACAAAGCGCCTTGATGCCGCTGTTTTTGTTTTTGAGAACGTCCGCCTTATCGGCATAAATATCCTCCGAAAAAAGCTGACCGCTCGCCTTTAACTCTGCAACGTCGTCAATACATTTTAAAATGTCGCCGTCAGTAATGTTTTGGTGTTTTTCGCTTATTTTCTTTATAATTTCGTCTTTGTCCGCGGTTTCAAACATCGAAATTACATCATACGCAACGTCGTCCACCGCGTGAACCGAACCGCTGTACGTATCAATGACGATGTTGTGACCGTTCAATTTGTACTGGTGTATCATAACAAACCTCACAATAAAATTTTAAAAGCCGACTGCATTTTTCGCAGCCGGCAAATTTTGTTTCGCATTAAAGATGCAAACACAATTATCTGTTTTCGCAGGGCTGATTTGCAACACCGCACGAAGTTTTGCAAGCGGACTGGCAAGATGTCTGGCACTCACCGCAGCCGCCCTCGCAGTTTGCAAGATTTCTTGTGTTGAGTGTAAAAATTCTTGTGCTTTCGCAGGGCTGGTTTGCAACACCGCACGAAGTTTTGCAAGCGGACTGGCAAGATGTCTGGCACTCACCGCAGCCGCCCTCGCAGTTTGTAAGATTTCTTGTGTTAAGCGTGATAATTCTATTCATAAAATTTTCTCCTTTAATCATAATGTTACTGATACATTATACCTTTTTTTGAACACATTGTCAAGAATTTTAGCATATAATGTGAATTTTTTCGCCGTTTCCGCCCTTTGTACCAAAAAGTTCAATGCCGTTTTCGTTGTATATTTCGGTAATTTTTATAATTTCCGCGCTGATTTTTTCGCCCGGAATGATTATCGGTATTCCCGGCGGATACGCAAAAACATATTCCGCACTAATTTCATTTTCCGCAGTTTTAAAATCGGTTTCGCGTTCGTCATATTTTTCCGCGTCAAACGCAGTCATAACACTTTCAAACTTTTGAGGATATATTGAAATTTCGCTGTTGTTATGCGGTTTTAACGTTTTGTCAATCTCCAAAATCGCATCGGCAAACTTTTGCATATTTTCATCGCTGTCACCCATCCCCGTCATTGCAACGACGTATTTTGCCGAGCACATTTCACATTCTATGTTGTATTCATCACGCAGAATTTTCATAAGCTTTGCGCCCGAAATATTCGTTTTATGCGTTAAGATTACGATTTTAGACTTGTCAAACTCAAAGCAAAAGTTGTATTTTTCAGTCAAAATTTCAAGATTTTTTAAGTTTGCGGTTTTTTTGTAAAAATCATCAAGCCTTTTCTGCCACTCGTAAAAAATTTCGTCTTTTTTCTCGCAGAGCGTGCGCACAAGCAAATCTATCGACGCCATAAAAAGATACGACGGACTGGATGTTTGAAAAACTGCAAGATTTTCGTGCAGTTTTTCGGTATCGACGCGCGGTGAACAAACGTGCAGAATTGCCGTCTGCGTGAGGCTTGCGAGCGTTTTGTGCAAACTTTGCACAACAATGTCCGCACCGCAGTGCACCGCGCTTTTTGCAAAATTTCCGAACGACAAATGCGCACCGTGCGCCTCGTCAACAAGCACGGGAACATTGAATTTATGCGCCGTTTCACATATCGCGCCGACGTCGCTTATAACTCCCTCGTACGTTGGCGAGGTGATTATAACAAGGCTTGCACCGTCAAAATTTTCGCACGCTTTTTTTACATCTTCAGTCGAAATTTCACCGCAAATTCCCGTTTTTGAGTCGTATTTCGGATTGATAAATTCTGCTTTTGCACCGCGCATTTTAAGCGCGTTATACACTGACTTGTGGCAGTTGCGCGCGCAGATTACCCGTCCGCCGAACGGCACACACGAAAAAATCGCCGAAATAATTCCGCACGTCGAGCCGTTTACTAGATAAAACGACTGCAAACTCCCCCACACTTTTGAAGCAAGGCGCATAGAATCCTTCAAAATCCCCACGGCATTGTGCAGATTATCAAAGCCGTCAATCTCGGTGATGTCGCAGTACGCGCCGAGTTTTGCAAGGGTCGGAAAAACCGCGCCGTTACGCTTGTGTCCCGGCATATGAAACGGAATTTTTTTATTTTCATCAAGCATATCAAAAAGTGATTTTTCGGCAAAATTTTTATCGTTCACCAAAATTCCTCCGTAAAAAAGGGACGTTTTCACGTCCCTTAAAAATTATTCAACGGTAACCGATTTTGCAAGATTTCGCGGTTTGTCAACGTTACATCCTTTCGCAATGGCAACGTGATACGACAAAAGCTGAAGCGGAACAACCGCCGTAACGGGCGCCAAAATCGCCTCGGTTGCAGGAACCGTGATAAGTTCGTCACAGCCCTCGCCGGCATTTTCAAAATTATCGGGCAAAATTTCCACAATGCGCGCACCGCGCGTCACAACCTCTTTTATGTTGCTGTCCATTTTTCCGCGGAGTTCCGCGTTTGTGTTGAGCGCGATAACAACCGTGCCTTTTTCGATAAGCGCAATCGGGCCGTGCTTAAGCTCACCGCCTGCGTACGGTTCGGAATGGATATACGAAATCTCTTTAAGTTTCAGCGAACCCTCCATAGCAACCGCGTAATCAAGACCTCTGCCGAGATAGAAAATGTCGGTTTCAACGCATATTTTCTCGGCGATTTCTTTTGTTAAAGCGTCGGTTTCAAGCGCTTTTTTCACCTTTTCGGGGAGGAGCAAAAGCTCCGATTTTATGTTTTCAAGCGTTTCTTTATCGGTATAATTTCTGTCCTGCGCCATATAAAGCGCGAAAATGTAGAGCGCGATAAGCTGGGTGATATACGCCTTTGTGGACGCAACCGCAATTTCGGGACCTGCATACGTATAGAATACAAAATCCGCCTCGCGCGATACCGAACTTCCGACAACGTTTGTGATTGCAAAGGTTTTGCAGCCGTGCTGTTTTGCAAGACGGAGCGCCGCGAGAGTGTCCGCCGTTTCGCCCGACTGGCTGATTACCATAACAAGCGTGTTTTTGTCAAGAATGGGATTTCTGTAACGGAATTCCGACGCAATGTCAACGTCAACGGGAACACCCGAAAGACGTTCAATAGCCGTTTTTCCCACAAGTCCTGCGTGATAAGCCGTTCCGCACGCAACGATAAACACGCGCGAAATGTCTTTCAAATCGCCGTCCGCAATCTTGTCGAGGACAATTTTTTCCCCCTTTGCAACTCTGCCGTTGAGGGTGTTTTTTATAGCCTGCGGCTGCTCGTAAATTTCTTTGAGCATAAAGTGGTCAAAACCGCCTTTCTGCGCCGCTGTTTCGTCAAACGTCACGGTGTAAACGCCGTGTTTTATCTCTTTTTTGTCAAAGTCGTAAATTTTAACACTGTCTTTTTTAAGAACAACAAATTCGTTGTCGTTTAAAAGATAGAATTTTCTTGTATGCTTCAAAACCGCAGGAATGTCCGACGCGATAAAGTTTTCGCCCTCGCCGAGACCCACGATAAGCGGACTGTCTTTTCTCACCGCAACGATTTTGTCGGGTTCGTCCTCGCAGATAACGCCGAGTCCGTAGCTTCCTTCAACAATTTTAACGGTTTCAATAACCGCGTCAAGAAGGTTTCCGTGATAGTTTTTTCTTATAAGCTGTGCCAAAACCTCTGTATCGGTTTCCGACACAAACTCCACGCCCTCTTTTATAAGTTCTGCTTTAAGGGGCGCATAATTTTCAATAATACCGTTGTGAACAATGCTGATTTTGCCGTCATACGAAAGATGCGGATGCGAGTTAATGTCGGACGGCGCACCGTGCGTTGCCCAGCGCGTATGACCTATACCCACACTTCCGTCAAGTTTTACTCCCCTGCACTTTTCCGCAAGGTTTTTGAGCTGACCTTTCGCCTTTACCGTGGTAATTTTTCCGTCCAGCACAGAAATACCGGCAGAATCGTATCCGCGGTATTCAAGCTTGGAAAGTCCGTCAAGCAAAACCTCTTTAGCATTGCCTTTGCCAATATAGCCAACTATTCCGCACATATTAAATTTTCCTTTCATTGCATAAAAATAATAACATTTCACAAGGGCGATGAAAGGTTTTCACACTGCAAAATTCTTTGTGCCGCCGATTGCTCCGCGGTTTTAAAAAGTTGCTCACGCTCGTGCAAAGCGCGGGGTATCCGCCGAATTTTCGATTAGCCCCGTCCTCGTCAGCCGAATAAATCGGTTCAGGCGCTTAAATTATGCAGAAAAAATCTTCCCTCCTCCGTTTTCGTATTACCCTTATGCTACATTATAATATATTATATTGCACAATGTCAACAAATATTTTAAAAACGCTAAAAAATCGTGTTGTTTCTGTAATCGGCAATATCATTTTTCGGTGCCTTGCCGGTTAAGTTATGATACGTTTTGTAAAAACTGCAATAGCTCGGAAATCCGGCGCAGATGCACGCTTCGCTCAAATTCATTCCTTTCATATGATACTCGCGTGTGAGAAGTATTCTTTTGTTTGCAATATAGTTGTTTATGGTAAGTCCCGTGTGCTGTTTAAAAATTCTGCAAAGATGATATTTGCTCATATACATAAATTTAGCAATATCGTCAAGCTTTAATTCCTGTGAAATCTCGTTGTTTATGTAGTTTAAAATTTTGTTTACGTTTAAATTCTGTGTATATTCAACGCGCATTTTTTTACGCGCAAAGTTTATAAAATGCACAAATTCCACCGCCGCGCTGTGTATTACCGACGCGCATTTTAAGTCGCCTGCCTGCGGAATATAACGCTCCATACGTTCAAAAAAAGCGGTTAATTCCTTTCTGTCCTCTTCGCCGAGACGTATGCAGTTGTTCTCGCCTATCGGGTGCGATATGAAAAATTCCTTGTATTTTCCGCACGCAAATTTCTCGAAAAGCGAATCGGTCAGCGACATTACGACACGTTCGTAAACCGTGTTGGAACGATGCTTTATCTGATGCATTTCGTTGCTTTTCATAATCATAATATCATACGGTTTTAAGGGATATGTATTACTCTCAACTATAAAATCCGCATCGCCCTTTAAAAACACCAAAACTTCAATGTATCCGTGCATATGCAAATGAAATTCTTCGTCCTCCGACGGGACGGTTTCGGAGTGTCTGTAATAGAAATATCCGTCCTTAAAATCTATATCTTTTTTCACTTTATCACCCTCTTTTTTTGAACATTATAACATAACATAGCAACATTTGCAATGTTTAGAGCAATATTTTTATTGAAAATTTAAAAAATTTGTATTAAAATATCCTTATAACGAAAGTGGGAGGTCTTCGCCAAAAACAGGCGTCAAAACTTCTTTTCTTTCAAAAAGGAGAGTGAAAAAAGGTGGACTGCTGCTTTAAACTTTCGGGTTTTGCAGACGAAATCGATCCCGATATAAACAAGCAATTTGAACATTTAAATAAGCTCGGCATAAAATACTTTGAAGTCCGCGGAGTTAACGGAAAAAACATTTCAAAACTCACGGACAGCGAAGTTGAAAGCCTGAAAGACGCAATGAAATCGCATAACATCAGCGTTTCGTCAATCGGCTCGCCGATAGGAAAAGTTAAAATGTCGGACGATTTGGACGCGCATTTTAACAAATTTATGCGCGTTGTTGAAATTGCAAAAAAGCTTAATTCAAAATATATAAGAATTTTCAGTTTTTATCCGCCCGACGGTGAAAACATTGAAAATTACCGCGGCAAAATTATAGAAAATCTTAAAAAGATGGCAAAATACGCCGAAAAAGAGGGCGTTATTCTGCTCCACGAAAACGAAAAGGATATTTACGGCGACACACCCGAAAGGTGCAAAGATTTGTTTGACAATATAAAATCCGACGCATTCAAAGGCGTTTTCGACCCCGCAAACTTTGTGCAGTGCGGCTGCACAACATATCCCGATGCGTGGAACCTTTTGAAAGAGCACATTGTGTATATGCACATCAAGGACGCGAAAGCGGAAAACGGCGACGTCGTTCCGGCAGGATACGGCGGCGGAAACATTGCAAAAATCATAAGCGAGCTTAAAAAAGACGGATATAACGGCTTTTTGAGCCTTGAACCGCATCTCGGCACGTTTTTGGGGCTTGAGGCGCTCGAAACCGATGACAAAATGATGTCGCTCGAAAAAAGCGGGCCGGAAAAATTCACAATCGCTTATGAGGCACTTATGAAAATTGTTAACGAAAAATAAAATTCGGAGGATTATAAAAATGAGCAAACTGAAAATGGGAATTATCGGCTTCGGCAATATGGGTACAACTCACGCAAACAACCTTACAAAAGGACGCGTTAAAGATATGGAACTGGGCGCAATCTGCGATATTGACCCCGCGCGCCTTGAAGCCGCAAAAGAGCTTTATCCCGACGTTCCGCGTTTTGACAACGCCGAGGAGCTTTATAAAAACGGCGGCTGCGATGTTGTAATCGTTGCGATTCCGCATTATGACCACCCAAAATATGTTGAAATGGCATTTTCATACGGTCTTAACGTTATCACCGAAAAACCTGCCGGGGTTTACACAAAACAGGTTATAGAAATGAACGAGGCGGCAAAAAAATCAGGCAAGCTTTTCGGAATTATGTATAATCAGCGCACCACCGATACATACAAAAAAATCAAAAAAATGGTTGAGGACGGCACGCTCGGCCACATCAAACGCATACAGTGGACAATCACCGACTGGTACCGTCCGCAGGCATATCACGACAGTGCATCGTGGCGTTCGTCGTGGGCGAAAGAGGGAGGCGGTACGCTTATCAACCAAAATCCGCATCAGCTCGATTTATGGCAGTGGATGTTCGGTATGCCCGACCGCATTTCGTCGCACGTTTCGTACGGCAAATATTACAACATAGAGGTTGAGGACGACGTTACCGCATATATGGAATACGACAACGGCACAACGGGCGTTTACATCACCTCAACGGGCGAGGCACCGGGAACGAACAGGCTCGAGATAGCGTGCGATATGGGTAAAATCGTTGTGGAAAACGACAAAATGATTTTCTGGCGCAACACGGTATCGGAGCGCGAATTTAACAAAACAAACACCAAAATTTTCGGACTTCCCGAATGCTGGAAGTGCGAAATCCCCACAAAACCGGCAAGCAGAACACCGCACGCACTCATTATGCAAAACTTCGCAGAAAGCCTTTTAAACGGCACACCGCTCATTGCACCGGGATATGAGGGCATAAACGGACTTACAATTTCAAACGCTATACATTTAAGCTCGTGGACTGGTGAAACGGTTGACGTTAAAAACTTCCCTCACGAAAGATTTTACGAGCTTTTGAAAGAAAAAATCGCAAATTCAAACGCTGACAAAAAGGTAGTTAAAAAACAGGTTGCCGACACATCGGGAAGCTATTAAAATTTAAGGAGAGATAAAAATGCTGGACAGAAGAATAGGAGCACAGTATTACACCCTGCGCGAATTTTGCAATACAAAAGAAAATTTTGACGAAACCTGCAAAAATGTGAGCGAAATCGGCTACAAAACCGTTCAGCTTTCGGGCTTGGGCGATATTTCGGCAAGTGACGTTAAAGAGGTTACAGACAAATATTCGTTACTCCCAGTCCTTACACACAGACCGTCCGCGGAGTTTGAGGAAAAACTCGACGAACTTATAGACTATCACAAAACAATCGGCTGCAAAGCCGCAGGACTCGGCGCAATTCCGCTTGACGGCGCAGTTTCCGAGGACGTCCTTAACACATTTTTGAAAAAATACAACGCAATTGCAGAAAAGCTTGAAAAACACGGCATAACCTTTGCATATCACAACCACACGGTTGAATTCGGCAAAATCAAGGGAAAGCACATTCTGGATATTATCGCGGAGAATACTCACCCGAACTTTAAGCTTACACTGGACGTTTACTGGGTTGCATTCAGCGGTATGAACCCCGTTAAATGTCTTGAAAAATACAAAAACAAAATCGAATGTATTCATTTTAAAGACCTCGGCGTTGACACGAACGAGGGCAAAATGGTAAATCCGATAGTTATGCGCCCCGTTTCGGAGGGCAACCTCGACTGGGACGAAATCATCTCCGCGTCGGACGAATCGGGAGCAAAATGGGCACAGGTTGAACAGGATAAATGCTACGGCGAGGACCCGTTCGGCTGTATGAAACGAAGCTACGAATTTCTAAAAACGAAAGGATTTTGTTAAATTATGAAAAACGCCTGCGTTATAGGATACGGAAATATAGGTCCCGTTCACACGTCAATATTAAACGATTTGGGTGCGCTTTACGCAGTCTGCGACGCAGACAGAAAAAAGCTTGACCGCGCACGCGAAAAATATAAAAACATCAAAACCTTTTCAAATTTTGACGAGGTTTTAAACGACAAAAACATTGACGTTGTTCACATCTGCACACCGCATTATCTGCACGCACCGCTTACCGAAAAGGCGCTTTCTCACGGCAAGGACGTCGTACTGGAAAAGCCTGCGGCTATGAATATAACCGAATTTGAAAAGCTTGAAAAGATTATTAAAACCGCAAAAAACAGAGTTTGCGTTGTTTTGCAGAACAGATACAACAATTCGATTGTGCGCCTTAAAGAAATAGCCGGGCAAAAAGGCACTCCCGTCGGCGTTTGCGGATTTTTGACGTGGCAGAGAACGGCGGACTATTACAACAGTGCCGACTGGCGCGGAAAACTTGCGACCGAGGGCGGTGCACTGCTTATAAATCAGGCAATTCACCTTTTGGATATGATGCAGTATATCGCAGGCGAACCTGACGGCGCGGAGGGAAACGTGTGCAATCACTCGCTCAAAAATGTAATTGAGGCAGAGGACACCTGCGAGGCGCTTATTTCGTTTAAAAACGGCTGTAAAGGCGCGTTTTATGCGACAAACGCATATTCGGGAACTTATCCCTACCGCCTCGAGGTTGACTATCCTGACGCGGCATACCGATACTCCGATAACTGTTTATATGAAATCAAGAAGGACGAAATCCCGAAAGTTATAGCCGCCGACACGCCCGCCGAAATAGGAAAATATATTTGGGGCAGTGCTCACAAAGAGGTCTTGGAGAGATTTTACAGTGAAAGCAAAGTATATGAAACGATTTTTGACGCATATAATGCGCACGCTTTGGTCTACGCAATTTACAAAAGTGCGTCAGAGGGCGGAAAATATATAAAATTAGGAGAAAAATGAAATGCAAATGACATTCAGATGGTACGGCAAAGATGATCCCGTAACACTCGAAAAAATCCGGCAAATTCCCGGGGTGACGGGCATTGTTTCGGCAATCTACGACGTTCCCGTGGGTGAGGCTTTGAGCCTTGAGAAAATTTTGGAGCTCAAAAAAGAAATTGAGGACAAAGGACTTACATTAAGCGTTATCGAAAGCGTCCCCGTTCACGAGGACATCAAAATGGGCTGCGGCGACCGCGACAGGTACATAGAAAACTACTGCACAACATTAAGAAATCTAGCAAAGGCAGGTATAGACTGCGTTTGCTACAACTTTATGCCTGTCTTCGACTGGACGCGCTCCGATTTGGCATATGAGCTTCCCGACGGTTCAAATGCGCTGATTTACGACAACGAAACGGTGCTTAAAATGAACCCGTTAAGCGGTGATTTATCCCTTCCCGGCTGGGATTCGAGCTACACAAAAGACGGTATGCGCTCACTTTTGGAGGCATACAGCAAAATCACCGAAGAGGATTTGTGGAACAATTTAAAATACTTCCTCGACCGCGTTATAAAAGTTGCGGAGGAGGTTAAAGTCAAAATGGCTATCCACCCCGACGATCCCCCCTGGAGCATTTTCGGTTTGCCGAGGATTATCACAAGCAAGAGAAACATTGAACGATTTTTAAAGCTTTACGACAGCAAATACAACGGTCTTACGCTTTGCAGCGGTTCGCTCGGCGCAGACCCGAACAACGATATTCCCGATATGGTGCGCTCGTTCTGCGGCCGCATACATTTTGCGCATATCCGCAACATCAAAATCACAGGCGAAAGATGCTTTGAGGAGTCGGCACACAAAACAGAGGCAGGCTCGCTCGACATTTTTGAAATCGTAAAAGCTTACCGCGACTGCGGTTTTGACGGCTATATCCGTCCCGACCACGGCAGAATGATTTGGGGCGAAACGGGACGTCCCGGCTACGGGCTTTACGACAGAGCGCTTGGTGCGGTATACATTAACGGCATTTGGGAAGCGCTTGAAAAAACAAAATAAGAAAGGAAAAATTAAAATGAAATTACCGTTTAAAATTGATTTGACAGACAAGGTTGCAGTTGTAACAGGCGGCGGCGGTGTGCTTTGCTCGGGCTTTGCAAAGGCTATTGCACAGTGCGGTGCGCGCGTTGCAATTCTCGATTTGCGCGAAGAAAACGCAAAAAAAGTTGCCGATGAGATAAACGCTGACGGCGGAAAGGCATTGGGAATTTCGGCAAACGTGCTTGAAAAAGACAGCCTTACGGCGGCGAAAAAAATCATCAACGAAAAATTCGGCACGGTTGATGTTTTAATCAACGGTGCCGGCGGAAACCACCCGAAAGGCACCACAACAAAGGAATATTACGAAAAAGGCGACGAGGAAAATGCCGACGTTGTAAGCTTTTTCGACCTCGACAAAAGCGGTGTTGAATTTGTATTTAACCTAAACTTTTTGGGAACACTTATTCCGACGCAGGTTTTCGCGCCCGATTTGCTCGATAAAAAAGACGCGGTAATTTTGAACGTTTCGTCGATGAACGCTTTTTGTCCGCTCACCAAAATTCCGGCATACAGCGGTGCAAAAGCGGCGGTGTCAAACTTCACAAAATGGCTCGCGGTGCATTTTTCAAAAACAGGAATACGTGTAAACGCGATTGCACCGGGATTTTTCGTAACCGATCAGAACCGCGCGCTTTTAATTGACGAAAACGGAAACTTCACACCGCGTTCGCAGAAAATTTTAAACAGCACGCCGATGGGCAGATTCGGCGAAACGGAAGAACTCACGGGAACGCTGCTGTGGCTTTTGTCGAACGGCGCAACGTTTGTAAACGGCGTTGTTGTTCCTGTTGACGGCGGATTTTCGGCATACAGCGGAGTGTAAAATTTTTAATTGCGTCTTAAAAAATATTGACTTTTTCCGATATATGGAATATAATAAAGTTACAAAAGGAGGCGCATATATATGAAAAAAATTGTTACCATTGCACGAGAATTCGGCAGCGGCGGACGTTATATCGGCAAACTTGCGGCTGAAAAACTCGGATATAAATTTTATGATAAAGAGCTTATTATGCTTATGTCAAAGGAAAGCGGACTTTCGGACGAATTTATTGAGGAAGCGGGCGAAAAGATTACAAACAGTATGCTTTTCAACGTCGCTATGGGCGGAGTTTATTTGAACCCCGGCTATAACAACACGCTTATGCCGTTGTCCGACAAGCTTTTCGTGGTGCAGAGCAACATTATAAAACGCATTGCGGAGGAAGGTCCCTGCGTTATAGTCGGCAGATGCGCGGACTACAGTTTGAAAGAGCGCGGCGACTGCCTTAACGTGTTTATCCACTGCCCCGACGAGCAGAAAGCAGAGCGCGCAACCAAAATTTACAATATGCCCGAAAAGAATATTGAAAAGGAAATCAAGCGCCGAAACAAAGCGCGTTCCAGCCATTATTACTATTATACGGGACTTGATTGGGGTTCGCCCAGCAATTATGACATTGTGCTCAACAGCGGTTCGCTCGGTGCGGATATGTGCGCCGACATCATTGCAGACATCGCAAAAAACTGCTGAAATTAAAACAAAAACCGCTTCTTCGTTTTTGAAGAAGCGGTTAATTTTTTTATTTTATAACTGCCTTTGTCGTCGGGCTTATAATGTTAATCCAGGTTGTACCGGGATTTAGCGAAATCTCGTTTCCGTCCTGTGTTTTGTAAACCGTTTTTGCCTGTCTTGACGTTTTCTGCCAGGTAATCGGAACGCATTTTCCGCCCGTTATAAAATATCCCTCGCCGTTTCCGACGGTCGAAACGTCCTGTCTGGGCGAGCCGTCGCCGAGCGGAAAGTTTTTGGCATACTGAATGATAATATTCGTCGCGGTGTAGTCCGTGCCGTCCGCCGATTTATGCTCAGTGGAATTCATTTTTCGCTTATATGCCTTTATCTTCTCGTCATAGGTGTAATAAACCTTATACATTCCCGAATAAGGCAAGGTAATATTCACTGCGTTATCACCCGTAATTTCGGTAAATTCCTTGTTTATTCCCGTGATTTTTTCATCGGTCGTGCTGCGGTAACCCTTTTCTTTTGCCATAGCCTTAATTTTTTCAATGTTCGTGTACGCGCTGTGCCAGTCGCCCGAATATTTTCTTTCGCGCCAGAAAATGTTTCCGTCACCGCCCAGAACACCGTTTATCTTGTTTATGCCAAGCGCACTGATGTCGTTTGCCGCTTTGGGACTCCAGCCGTAGTGAACATAAACCGCGTCGTTTTCAAGAACGTAATCGAGAAAATAGTGACGCGACGAGCGCACGGGTCCGATTTTCTCGCAGTCGGAATTTTTGAAAAGCGCCATAAATCGCGTTGCACCGCCCTCAACAACTATCTCGTAAACCTTATATGCCTTGTCAAGACCGCTTTGCGGCCACGCGGAACTGTTGTCGTTGTCAATCATCACCGCAATGGGACGTTCGTTACCCTCGGTGATGTTTTTGTAAAATTCGCTTGTATTGTCAACCTCGGTAATTTGAGATTTTTCATCATTCGTTTCGGTTTTTTCTTCCGCTTTCTTTCCGCACCCCGTCAAAAGGAGCGACGCGCAAAGAAAACCGATTAAAGCGCGTTTTGCCTGTTTTTTCAATCAAATCCCCCCGCTGTTCAATTTATTATATTTTACTATACCAAATGCGCAAAGTCAAAGAAATATGGAAATATTAAACAAAATGTAACATAAAACCGCCCCGAACAGATAATTCGGGACGGCTTGCGTTACTGTTTTATGAAATTTATCAAACCACGCCGTGTGCAAGCATAGATTCCGCAACTTTGAGGAAGCCTGCAATGTTAGCACCGTAAACGAGGTTGTCTGCGTGACCGTATTCTTTAGCGGCAGACGACGCATTTTTGTAGATGTTAACCATAATATCTTTGAGTTTAGCGTCAACTTCTTCAAAAGTCCACGAATATCTCATAGAGTTCTGGCTCATTTCAAGCGCAGATGTTGCTACACCGCCTGCGTTTGCGGCTTTTGCAGGTCCGAAAAGGACTTTGCTCGAAATGAATGTTTCGATAGCTTCGGGAGTAGAAGGCATATTTGCACCCTCGCCGACAGCCGTAACGCCGTTTGCAACGAGGATTTTTGCGCTTTCTTCGTCAATTTCATTCTGTGTTGCGCAGGGAAGTGCAACGTCGCATTTGATTGTCCAGACGCCTTTGCAGCCCTCGTGATATTCAGCGTCTTTATGGTAGTTAAGATACTCTTTAATTCTCTTTCTCTCAACTTCTTTAATCTGTTTAACAGCGTCTAAATCAATGCCGTTTTTATCGTAAATGTAGCCGTTCGAGTCGGAAAGCGCAACAACCTTTGCACCAAGCTCTGTTGCTTTTTCGGCAGCGTAAATAGCAACGTTGCCCGAACCGGAAACAACAACGGTAGCGCCTTTAAGCGACTTGCCTTTTTCGTTGAGCATTTCCTCTGTGAAGTAGCAAAGACCGTAGCCTGTAGCCTCTTTTCTTGCGAGCGAACCGCCGTATGTAAGGCCTTTGCCGGTAAGAACGCCTGTAAACTCGTTGCGGAGTCTTTTGTACTGACCGAAGAGGTAGCCGATTTCTCTTGCGCCTACGCCGATGTCACCTGCGGGAACGTCTGTATCTGCGCCGATGTGTTTGGAAAGCTCTGTCATAAAGCTCTGGCAGAAACGCATAACTTCCATATCCGATTTGCCTTTGGGGTCGAAATCACTTCCGCCCTTGCCGCCGCCGATGGGAAGACCTGTGAGCGAGTTTTTGAAAACCTGTTCAAAACCGAGGAATTTGATAATGCCTTCATAAACAGACGGGTGAAATCTCAAACCGCCCTTGTAAGGTCCGATAGCGCTGTTAAACTGCACTCTGAAACCTCTGTTAACCTGTACTTTGCCGTTATCGTCAACCCAGGGAACTCTGAATTTTATAATTCTTTCAGGCTCAACAAGGCTTTCTATAACGCCGGACGTAACAAATTCCGGTCTTTTTTCAACAACAGGTTCGAGCGACTCCAAAACCTCTCTTACAGCCTGATGAAATTCAGGTTCTGCCGGGTTTCTTTTTTCAACTCGCGCCATCAATTCTTTTAAATATTCATTCTTTAAGCTCAATTTGCAAACCTCCTTATAAAATTAACAACATTATTGTACTATAAAATCTTCAAAATTGCAAGTTTTTTGCGCGATTTTTTTAAAATTTTTGTGTTTCGGCACAAAGAAACGTGTAAAATTAAGTTTTTCGGCACATTTTTGCAATATCAAACCTTGTAAAATTCATATTTTCACATTTTCGACATATAAAATTTACGGTATTCGAGCGGTGTTTTCAAAAACCTTTTGCGGAACGAATATGTAAAAAACGACTCGTCGGAAAATCCGCACAGCGACGCGACGGTTTTTATGGGATAATCGGTCTCGCCGAGAAGCACCCTCGCATTTTCAAAGCGTATTCTTATAAGGTATTCGGTGGGCGTAACGCCCGTTTCGGCTTTAAAAAGACGTGCAAAATAGTTGGGGCTTAAGTTTGTCACATCGGAGAGTTTTTTCAGCGTGATTTTACGTCTGAAATTCTCCTGAATATACTCGGTTGCAATATCGACCGCACTTTTCGCCGTACTGCTTAAATTGTCGCTTTGGCGGATACTGTCCGCCGCAAGAACATACATAAGTTCGCTCACAAGGCGGTTTTGCGCCGCTTTGCAGATTGGGTTGGGATAAGAATTTCGGCAAAGCTTTTCAAAAATGCGCATATAATCCACGTCGTGCGACGGGCGGATTATGCTCGGAAGCATATTCATAACGGGATTATCAAACTTTTGCTGGACACTGCCCGTACGCTGACGGATATACTCGCCCTCGGGAATGTCGATTTTACCGCTGAAATCGAGCGACAGGATATAGCAGTCGTAACTTTCGCCGTAGCTGAAAACCACCTCGCCGGGACGGCGGATAACCACCGAGCCTTTTCCGACAGGAAATTCTTTTCCGTTTATATTCATAGTTCGGCTGCCGCTCAAATAGTAGTCGATTTCGTAGTCCTTAACCGTGCGGACAACCTTTTCGGAATCGCGGTAATAGAAAAAATGTATGCACTGCAAAACCTTTGTATTGTCAAACATAGCACTCTCCGTTTTTGTTTTGTGTAAATCACAGTTTTTGCACTTTTTTCAAAAAAACTATTGACTTTTACAAGTAAAAATTGTATAATATTTTTTGTTACTGTGAAAAACAGTTTCGCTGTCTTAGCTCAGCAGGCAGAGCACTTCCTTGGTAAGGAAGAGGTCGGCAGTTCGAATCTGCTAGACAGCTCCACGTCGGAATGGACTTTAATCCATTCCGATTTTTTATTGCATAAAAATCTGTTTGCAAACGGGACTTTTGTGGGCATCGTCCCCTACGGTTTTAAACAAATTTTATTGCAGGGGGGGAGATGCAAGCATCGCCCCGTTTAAATTCTCTCACCCAAAAATTTCCCGTGTTCTTAAAAATTTTCTTCATTATGTGTGTCATTCTCTGTGTTATCTTCCGGATCGATTTCCGTATTATATTCATTCTGCAAATTATCTGCACTTTCATTATCGGCATTTTCGTCATTATCCGGCTCATCATTCAAACGTTTACCGCAATAATTGCAGAACACCGCCGACGGCGAAACAGATTTTCCGCAATGCGGACAAAAACTTTCTTCATTATTAAAACCGTTTCCGCAGATACGGCAGAACTGCGCGTCACTGTCACACTCCGCACCGCACACACTGCACGTTTTGCCGTTGCTTTGCTCCGCCGGCTTTTCGGGTTCGGGCAGTGCTTTCGGTTTTTTTGTACGCGAATTTAAAAACACTCTCGACAAAATTGAAAACACAATTACAACAAACGGTGCTCTTGTGGGAAGAAATGTGCTCGAAATGTTAAGACCGAAAAATGAAGCGTATCGGAATTTAAAATTGAGCACCACAATAGCCGCGGCAAGCAAAAACGCGATTACGGAATTTATCACAGCTGCAACGGTGTTAAATCTGTATGTCGTCCTTTCGGGAATAACCGCGCAGACAATCGAAACAACCGCAAGAACAATCATCACAAACGCCAAAAACGAAACAATCAGCGATGTAAGCGCAATTTCAAACGAGCCGAAATTTCCCAAACCGGAAAATAAAAGCCTTAAACTTGAAAATAAATCCGAAATTTCAAAAAGCGTATACATTCTTTGCGCGCCCGAATTGGTCAAAACGTTAACCCAGCCTGAACAGACGGCAATTAAAACGATAACATTCATCACCGCGGACACTATTTTTGAAATAGAATTTGCTTTTTTCACGATAAATTACCCCTTTTTTATCAGATATATTCATTATATACCAAAATTTCGATATAATCAACCGCAAATATCGACAAATTTTACATTTACAATTTTTTCCACAACGGTGTCAAAAAATATTTTTGCTCAAAAAACGCCGTTTTTTTGCCTTTTTTCAATTTTCACTCCAATTTTGCCTCAAAATTTCGGCAAAAATAAATTTTATTTTGGAAAAACAGCGTTTTTCGTGAAAACACTTTTGCTAATTTTTGACATTTATGTAAATATTTGTAAATAATTGGTATTTTTAACTTGTTTTTATTGTAAAAAAAGATTGAGAATTATATAATTAAATTACAAAAAAGAAATATTGGAGGAAAAACGTATGAATAACAAAGTTAGAGTAGTTGTTGCGGACGATAATAAGGAATTTTGCAGAACAATGAGGGATTATTTTGCAGGTTGTGACGATATTGAGTTAATCGGTGCAGCATTTGACGGAAAAGAGGCGTATGAAATGGTGCTTCAAACCAAGCCGGACGTGCTTTTGACCGACGTTGTTATGCCAAATCTCGACGGACTCGGAGTATTGAGCAAGCTGAACAACACCTCGGAACTGACAAAAAAACCGAACGTAATCGTAATTTCGGCAATCGGCAACGATAAAATCATAAGAAGCGCAATGAACCTCGGCGCAAAATATTACATAATAAAACCTGCCGACCTTTCGGTTATCGCAGACAGGGTAAGGGAATTTAAAGAAACAATGTCGATGTTCAAATCGGTGAAAATGCCCGGAAAACAGCAGGGCGGTTCGTTCGACCTCGAAATGGGCGTCACCGCGATTATCCAGAAAATCGGCGTACCTGCGCATATAAAAGGCTATCAGTATATGCGCGACGCGATAATTATGGTTATAAAAGATATGGACGCTATAAACTCGGTTACAAAAATTCTCTATCCCACCGTGGCGAAAAAGTATAACACCACGTCGTCGCGCGTTGAAAGGGCAATCCGCCACGCAATAGAGGTTGCGTGGGACAGAGGCGACCCCGAAGTCTTGGACGAAATGTTCGGCTACACAATTATGAGCAGTAAAGGAAAACCGACAAATTCCGAATTTATTGCTATGATTTCCGATAAACTCCGTCTTGAGCTGAAAAGCGCCTGATTAAAAATTTTCGCCTTATCTTCCTTATATATTGCAAAAACCAAAGCCGATATTGTGCACGGCTTTGGTTTTTGTTTTTCAGATATTTGTTGACAAGGTAAAAGTCTTGTGTTATAATTAAACGCTATTCAGTAATCATCAAGGAGGTTTTTATGGAAGATAGAAGCGGTATCACCTCGCTTATGTCGGCGTTTGCAAGGGCGGTGCACGCGGAATATGAAGAAAATCCCGTGTTACGCGACACTCTTGCGCGCAAGCTTTTGAGTGATGACGAGTACAAAATGATTGAAAATTATGTTTTGAGCGGTATGGATTTTTTTGAGCCGGACAAAAAAGGCTGTTTTTCGTCCGACACCGATGCACTGCGGTATCTTGTGAACACACACCTTGCCCCCACTCCGCTTTGCCGAAGCGCATACTGCGAAAACGCGCTTAAAACCGCAGTTAGAACGGGAACAGAGCAATATGTGATTTTGGGCGCCGGACTTGACACATTTGCGTTCCGCGAAAAAGAATTTGCGGAAAAATATAAAATTTTTGAGCTTGACCACCCCAAAACACAGACAGACAAGCTTATGCGCATAAAGCGTGCAAATTGGGAAATTCCTCAAAATTTAACCTTTGTCAATATTGATTTCACCACCGGCAATATAGCGGCAAAGCTTGTTAAAAACGGCTTTAATCCGCAGAAAAAAACGTTTTTCTCGTGGCTCGGCGTAAGCTATTATCTCTACCGCAGCGAAATCGAAAACACGCTTAAATCACTGCGCCAAATTATGGCGGACGGCAGTACAATCGTTTTCGACTATGCCGGCGCAGAACTGTTTACGTCCAAAGTCCGCCGTGTGCAGAATATGATTGCTATGGCAAAAGCGGGCGGTGAAGAAATGAAATCGTCGTTTGATTTTATGAGCGCCGAGCTGATGATGTCCGATTTGGGATTTTTGGTATATGAACACCTCACCCCAAAAGATATTCAGTCGCAGATTATTAAAAACGGCAGCATAAAAGCATTTGAACATATAAATTATATCCAGGCAGTGTATAAAAGAAAGTAAAATAACCGCACATAAATTTTTGGTGCGGTTGTTTTTTTGATTAAAATTTGCACAGTAATCATCAATCGGAATAATCCGAATAGACCGAGTGTACCTTTTTGCGGAAAAGTGCTGGAAGCTGTGTTTTTGAATAAAAAACACGACAAGCCAAAAGACCTGCCGTGACGTGGTGGAGATGAGGAGAATCGAACTCCTGTCCGAAAATCTATTCGCCAAAGGCTCTCCGAGTGCAGTTTGTGATTAAAATTTCCTCGGTAAAACGCGCACAAACACGCGTTAAATCAAGGTAGCTCTATTGTCCGTGGCGCGCTATAGAGCGTCACGCGTTCACGTTCACCGCTGAAGATGACACCCTTTTTGCAGAACGCGGTTATTCCGCAAAAGGATGGCTGCCGTTAATTAGGCAGCGTAAGCTAAATTATCGTTAGCGTTTATATTTAGAATTTGGGATTTTTAAGCGGTTCCCGCCGCTACTCGCTCCTTCGGGTGCAAAATCCCCGTCGAAACCATTGCATCCCCGTATATGCATAAATTTTATCACATTTTTCATCAAAAGTCAATTAAAATTATCCCCCAAAAAACTGCAAATTATGTTTTTATTCGCCAATAAAATTTATTCTTGCAAATTTTAACAAACTGTGATATAATATTTCTGTTGCAAATTTTATTCACTTGGGGGTAGTGTTTATGAATTCAACTCTGTTGGTAATGGCGGCAGGGGCAGGCAGCCGTTTCGGCGGTCTGAAACAAATTGAGCCGGTGGGCAAAAACGGCGAAGTTCTGCTTGACTATTCGGTTTACGACGCGGTTAATGCAGGCTTTACAAAAGTTGTTTTTGTCATAAAAAAATCTATGGAAAAAGATTTCCGTGAGATAATCGGCAAAAGAATTGAGAAAAAAGTTGACGTTGCATATGCGTTTCAGGAGCTTGACGACCTTCCCGGCGGATTTGCGCCCGTTAAAGACAGGGTTAAACCTTGGGGCACGGTTCAGGCGGTGCTGTGCGCGAAAGACGTTGCGGATACGCCGTTTGCGGTTATAAATTCCGACGATTACTACGGCAGAAACGTTTACAAAATTTTGACCGACCATTTCAACGCGTCAAGCGAAATGTGTATGGCGGCATACGAGCTGGGCAACACGTTGAGCGACAACGGAACGGTTACGCGCGGAGTGTGCGAGGTGGAAAACGGATATTTAAAGAGCGTTACCGAGCATTATAACCTCGACAAAACCACCGATTTACCGCTTGACACAAAGGTTTCAATGAATATTTGGGGATTTATGCCCGACATTTTTGCAAAGCTTGAAAACGGTTTTGTAAATTTCTTAAAAGACCTCAAAGACCCGCTCAAAGGTGAGTATATCCTCCCCGTTTTTGTGGACGAGCTTATAAAAAATGAGAACGCAAAAGTTAAAGTTTTGACATCGAAAGACACGTGGCTCGGTATGACATACCGCGAAGATTTGCCCTTTGTTAAGGCAGAAATGGCAAAACTCGATTATAAATTTTAGTTAACCGCAACCGCAGACAAGCCGTCTGCGGTTTTTGTTTATACAAAAAAGACAACCCATTTTTCTGAAAATGGGTTGTCAAATATTGGCGGACAGGGTGGGATTCGAACCCACGAGCCGCTTGCGCGACTACCTGATTTCGAGTGTTGTATAAATACATTCTCAAAAGGAAAAATAAATACTGATAAGAAACTTCAAAAGGAGCTGAAAACCTTGATATATTCGGGGTTTTCAGCTCCTTTTCTTTTGCTTTCGGCATAAAAACTTGCAGCTTTCAAAGTCTTGGTTTTTGCAGAAAAATTTCATTTTGGGCAAAACGAGGGCAAAACAAAAAGGCAGATAAAAGGAGTTAAAACAAGTTAAGAGAAAGGCAGAGTTATGGACAAAAAATGGTGCAAATTTTGTGAGCAATGGTTAGAAGATTCTCCTGATATTTTAACCGTGCTTGAAATAAAAGCGATTACGGGTTATTGCAAAACCTCGGTTCAGGGATGGATTGACAGAGGCTTGATAAAAGCCTTTTTGACAGGCAGATCAAACAAAATTCCAAAGTCATCACTGCTTGAATTTATGAGCAGCAGCAAATTTTACAATATGCACGTAAAATCAAAGAAACTTAAGGCAAAATTACAAGAATTTGAAAGGATGATTGACAATGAAAATTAGTTATACAAAATACGGAGATTATTATTTACCCGACTTGACCGTGCCAAACAAAGAGTACAATATCGGCAGATTCGGAATGATGCGTTTAAGGTACATAAAAGCTCACCGCAGTTGTTTTTATACAAGTTTGAAGCTCAGCGGCAAGTTGATGGATTACATTCAGGAAACTGACAACAGCGCACAGCAAATGTATGATGACATCATAAGCAAATTCAGAAAAAGCATTGATTCGACTTGCACCGATCAAATGGAATGGGTGCGGCGTATGAATTTTGCAAGGCATTATGCGGAGGAACTTGTGCTTGCCGAATATGTTTACCCGGAAGGAGTTGAGCGAGAATGAAAATTACATACGATACGGGATTTACACAAATGCCGAATAATATTTTGAGGAGCCATACATTAAAGCCGCTGCACAAGGTGGTTCTCAGCGTAATTTGCAGTTATTCAAACAGCAGTAATATTGCCTTCCCGTCTTATCAGACGATTGCTGATGACAGCGGAATCAGCAGGCGAAAGGTTATTGATGTTATAAGCGAGCTGGTGACGTTGGGCTGCATAAAAAAGACTGAACGAAGAAGCAGCAAGGGCGATCATACGGCTAACGACTATGAAGTGCTTATCGGGAGCCCTGATTTTTCTCTGCCCGGTGAAACGTCTGCACCACCGGGTAATGAAAATAATTCACCACCTGATGAACAGCCTTCACTACCGGGTAGTGAAATATCTGCACCACGTAGTGAACAGCGTGCACCCAATCAATATATAAATAAAAATATTAATAATTCTTTTAACAACATCAATCTATCAATCACAGCAAACGAGATAGATGCGATGACGAATCGGATAAAAGAAAATATCGATTATGACATTCTTTGCGAGAGGTACAGCGGCGATATGCTTGATGAACTTGTGAGTGTTATGGCGGAAACTATATGCGGTAATTCCAAAACGGTACGCATCGCCGGAAATGATTTTGCAAGGGAGGTTGTAAAGTCGCAGTTATTAAAAATCAACAGTGAGCATATCGAATATGTGCTTGACTGCATTAAGAAAAATACAACCAAAATCAAGAACATTAAAGCCTATATGCTGACCTGCATTTACAACGCACCGCAGACAATATCAAGCTTCTACACAGCGGAAGTAAATCACGATTTATACGGCTGCGGTTGATTTTATGGGCGAAGCCGTCTTATATGCGGCAAGCATAGAGTTTGGGTACGCAAATGTATTAGCAAGCACGGCATTTGTACTCCCAAAAGCCCGCTTGTTTGTGGCTTTGCCCCTAAAACCCCTGTTTTGAAAGGAGAGAAAAACAATGAGAGCAAATACAAATAAACTGAATTTTTATGTTTCCGATGCGGTGCGAAAAAAGCTTGAAAGGCTATCAAAAAATTCCGGTTTGACAATGACGGCGGTTATTACAAAGCTTATATTGGAGTGTGAGATTCACCCACTCAAGACGGATGAGCTTTTAAAGATTTATAATGAGCTGAACCACATTGGCAACAATATCAATCAGATCGCCCATACTGCAAACGCTGAAAGACATATTTCAGATGATAGAATTGATAGTGCTGTGAATTTGATGAATGATGTTTGGAGATGCGTTCGGAGCTATAAATAAAACACACTTATCAAATTATAAATTACTCAAATATACTTGACTATTTGCGAAATCTGTGGTATAATAATATCAATTCGAATTGGAGGTTGAATTATGTTTATAGGCAGAGGGCGAGAGCTTTCAGCTCTTGAAAGATTATACAAATCGGATAAATTTGAATTTGCGGTTATCTATGGCAGACGCCGTGTGGGTAAAACCGCACTTATCAACAAATTTATTGATGATAAAAATGCTATTTATTTTATGGGTGTCGAGAGCAATGCAAAGCAGAATCTCGAAAATTTTTCAAAGAGCATTATGGAGTATGTCAGCGGTACGGAGATTGACAGCATATTCTCGTCGTTTCAATCGGCGCTCGAATATGTGTTCCGACTTGCCGAAAAAGAACGCATCATTCTTGCAATCGACGAATACCCGTATGTTGCGCGTTCATCAAAAAGCCTTGCTTCTACCCTCCAGCTTTTGATTGATAAATACAAGGATAAATCAAAGCTGATGCTGATTCTCTGCGGTTCATCGATGTCGTATATGGAAGATCACGTTCTTGCCTATAAAGCGCCTCTGTATGGCAGAAGAACGGCGCAAATGAAGCTTTTGCCGTTCGACTTCGAGGAAACCTGCCGCTACTTCGAAAATTTCGCTGCCGAAGATAAGGCACTTATCTATGGGGTTGTCGGCGGTACTCCGCAGTATCTATTGCAGATTAATGACGCATTGAGCGTTGAGGATAATATCAAAGATACATTTTTGAACCCCGTTTCATTCTTGTATGAAGAGCCGATAAACCTCTTGAAACAGGAAGTCAGAGAACCGGCAATCTATACGGCGATAATTGCTGCTATTGCAACGGGAGCGTCGAGAATGTCGGAGATTTCGGGCAAGGTCGGCGAAGATACCAATGTTTGCGCAATGTATCTCAAAAATTTGATCAACTTGGGAATTGTGCAGAAAGAAACACCGTATGGTGAAAAGGCATCACGAAAGTCGGTTTATTCGATTGAAGATAATATGTTCCGTTTCTGGTATCGGTTCGTGTTTGAAAATAATTCAATTATCGCCCGCGGCGCCGCAGATTTGGCATATAAGCGTATCGAGCCGCAGCTTTCGGACTATATGGGCAAGGTTTTTGAGGAAATCTGTAAACAGTATCTGTGGAAACAGCTCCTTTCCGGCAACTGCCCTGTTGAGTTTACGGCTCTCGGTCGCTGGTGGGGCAATAATCCGAAAGAAAAGCGTCAGGAAGAAATCGACATTATGGGCGAGCAAGACAAAAATACTGCCCTTTTTGCAGAGTGTAAGTGGACAAACGAAAAGGTCGATCTCGGCGTGTTGGAAACACTTGTTAAACGAAGCGAACTGTTCAATTACAAAACTAAATATTATTATCTGTTCTCAAAATCCGGCTTTACTAAAGGTTGTGAAGATAAAGCAAATGAAATGGGTAATGTGAATTTGGTCGAGTATGGAGATATAATACGTTAAACTATAAATAAAGGAGAAATTGACAATGTCAGAATTATTTACACAAACCACAACAAATATACAGGAAAAGTCAAATTTGATATGGAGCGTTGCTGACCTGCTGCGTGATTATTACAAACCGCACGAATACGGAAAAGTAATTTTGCCGTTTTGCGTCTTGAAAAGATTTAACGACTGCCTTATTCCGACAAAGAATAAGGTTTTGGAAACATACGAAAATGTAAAACACCTTGAAGTTAAATCCGGCTTTTTGGAGCGTGCCGCCGGCTACTCATTTTACAACATAAGCAAATATGATTTCGGGAAGCTGACCGAAGACGCAACGCATATTGAAGATAATTTCCGCAATTATATAATAGGATATTCCGAAAATGTGCAGGACATTTTGGAAAATTACGAGTTTGACAACGAAATCAAAAAACTTGCAAACAACGGTCTTTTATTCCTCGTAATAGAGGCGTTTAATAAACCGAGTGCCTATATGGGAGCAGATAAAATTACTTCCGTTGATATGGGATATATTTTTGAGGATTTGATAAAGAGATTTTCGGAAAGTTATGACGAACAAGCCGGAGCGCATTTCACATCGAGAGATATTATATATCTTATGACTGATATTCTTATTTCCGAAGATAAAGACCTTTTAATTGAAGAAGGTGTTGCAAAGACGGTTTATGATATGACAATGGGTACTTCTCAAATGCTTACCTGTATGACGGAGCGGTTAAAAGCTCTTGATTCCGAGGCTGACGTCAGAACATTCGGGCAAGAGTTAAATCCCGAAACATTTGCTATCGCAAAATCCTCCGCCCTTATTCACGGCGGCAATGCCGATAATATGAAGCTCGGCAACACGCTTTCGGACGATAAATTCCCGAATTATAAATTTGATTATATCATTTCAAATCCGCCGTTTGGTATCGAATGGAAAACCGCAAAAAGAGAGGTTGAGGCGGAACACGCCATGGGCGACAACGGCAGATTCGGCGTCGGCTTGCCCAAAATATCCGACGGACAAATGCTTTTTGATTTAAATGGAATTGCAAAATTGAAAGACGACGGCAAAATGGCTATTATACATAACGGCTCGTCGCTTTTTACCGGTGCGGCTGAAAGCGGTGAAAGCGAAATCCGCCGATATATGATAGAAAATGACTGGCTCGACTGTATAATTCAGCTTTCAACAGATGTATTCTATAACACGGGAATTACAACATATATCTGGATAATCTCAAAAAATAAACCTCTGCACCGACAGGGCAAGGTTCAGCTTATAGACGCGTCCAAAATGGCGGAACAGCGCAGAAAAAATATAGGAAATAAAAGATACGATATAACCGACAAATGCCGTGAGGCTATCGTTAAGGTTTACGGAGATTACAGGACAAAGGAATATGATTTTGACGGAAAAGTGTGCGAAAGCAAAATTTTCAATAATGAGGATTTCGGCTTTAACCGTATTCAGATTGAAAGCCCGCTGTATGATGAAAACGGAGAAATCGTAACCAAAGGCAAGAAAAATCAGCCTGTCCCCGACACTTCAAAACGAGATTATGAAAACGTTCCGCTTGTGGAAGATATAGATAGCTATTTTGCAAGGGAGGTAAAACCGTATAATGCGGCGGCGTGGATAGATAAAAGCAAAACAAAGGTTGGCTATGAAATACCATTTACAAGATATTTTTATAAATATCAGGCTCCGAGAAGTTCCGATGAAATCGCAGAAATTATAAGCTCGCAGGAGGCAAGCATCACTGCTTCGCTTAAAGCATTGTTTGGGGAGCGTGAAAGCAAATGACAAGAGAAATGAAAAACAGCGGTGTTGAATGGATAGGCGATATTCCGAGTGAGTGGGAAATTGAAAAAACAAGTAGAATTTGTAATACAATTACTGATTATGTCGCAAGTGGTAGTTTTGCAAGTTTGTCGGAAAATGTAAAATATCTTGATGAACCTAATTATGCAATGTTAATAAGGACTGCTGATGTATCAAATAAGGGTTATAATAGTAAACCTGTATATGTTGATGAACACGCATACAATTTTTTGAGAAACTCAAATTTATATGGCGGTGAGCTACTACTACCAAACATAGGTGGTGTTGGCGAAGTATATATTGTACCAAAATTATATGAAAAAATGACACTTGCACCTAATGCAATTATAATTAGAACCGATTATTGCGACAAGTACTATTACTATTATTTTTGTAGTGATGCAGGCTTTATGTCAATAAAAGAAATTTCGCAAAGTACAGCACAACCTAAATTTAACAAGACTGATTTTAGACAAATCAAAGTTTTACTTCCACCGCTTCAAGAACAGAAAAAAATAGCCGATTTCCTTGACAGCAAGGTTAGAGAAATTGATAAAATCATTTTCGAAACAAAGGCAAGTATTGAAAATTACAAAGAGTATAAGCAGTCGGTTATAACAGAAGCCGTCACAAAAGGACTTGATAAAAATGTGCCGATGAAAGATAGTGGTATTGAGTGGATAGGCAAAATTCCGTGCGAGTGGAAAGTATGTAAATTAAAATTTTTTTCTAAAATGATCTCAAAAGGAACTACCCCAAAAGATATGAGAACGGAAATAGACCACAAATATTGTGTTAGATATTTAAAATCTGAAAATATCGTTAGTAATGATTTAAGGTTAGAGCCTGAATTTTCAATTACGAAAGACATAAACGAGGAATTAAAAAGATCTCAATTAGAAATAAATGACATTTTGTTTGTAATTGCAGGTGCTTCCATAGGGAAAACAGCAATAGTACCAGAAGAATTTTTGCCTGCAAATACAAATCAAGCAGTATCTTTTATTCGTTTAGAAAAAGAATTTTTAGATTACAAAAAATATGTATGGTATTTTTTACAATCAAGAATTATACCTACTGTGATTGCATTATATTCTGTTCAATCAGCGCAACCTAATTTATCAATGGAGAATTTAGGGAATATTAAATTGGCTATAAGCAAAAATAAATTAGAAATATTTAAAATTGTTGATTACCTTGATGCAAAAAACGCAGAAATAGATAATCTCATTTCGAAAAAAGAAAAACTTATTACAAATTTGGAAGAATACAAAAAGTCACTTATCTATGAATATGTGACAGGAAAAAAGGCGGTGGAGTAATGATTCTTCAATTAGTTGATGATGTAAAAAAGGCATTAAGCAACGGTTGCTATTTTTCCGCACTTGCTCTTGCATTAACATTACCCGATGCTTGCGGAAGAGCGGAATATGGAGAAATTGGGATTGGTAAACGTTATAGAGATTGGTGTAAAAATTTCTGTATAACTGATTTTGCATACTCTAAATGTAGCAATGATATGCCATATTTAAGCGAAGAAGTATTATATCAGTTAAGATGTTCGTTTTTGCATCAAAGTACACCAAGTATTGAACCTACAAAAATCAATGAAGAACGGTGTAAAATTGACAAAAATGAATTTGTTCTGTCTATTTCAAATGAACCGCTTTTAGACAATGGAACAAGTATGGTTTCTTATAATATAGAAGAAATGAAAATTGTAAAAAGAGGATATGAAATAAGCATTGATTACTTATGCCATATGATATGTGCTGCCGCTGCTAAATACTATGAAGAAAATAAGGAGAAATTTAGTTTTATAAATTTTCGTTTAATTGACAAAAGAAAGGAAGATTTTTAATGAACCCAATTTACGAAATGTTTAATTATCAATATATTCAGCAACAGGCACAAGAAAAGCACTTTACACAAATTGCAAAAGTACAGCAAAGTGCAAATAAATTAAAAGACTTTTTTGATAGTTTAGATGAGATAGAACCAGAATACAGAAATGACGCAAGTATAGAATTTTCTGCAATTATTTTGGATTTTATAAAAAGAAATTCAAATTGATGAATAGGAGGTCTAATCTATGGATATAAAAGAAAAACGCTTTGAGCAGGACATAGAAAGCTATATGTTAAACTACGGCGGATATACAAAGGGCAATTTATCGACATATAACCGCGAGACCGCCATTGACCTGCCGAAGCTGATACAATACATAAAGGCAACGCAGCCGAAAGAGTGGCAAAAGTACGAAAGAAATTATGGTGCAGACGCTGAAAAGAGATTATACAAGCGTTTTCAGGAATGTGTTGACACGTTCGGATTGACCTATGTTTTAAAGCACGGCTTTGAAGATAGGGGTGCAAAAATAAAAATTGTATCTTTCAAAGAAAACACAACGCTCAACGATTCCGTGCTTGCCGATTACAATTCAAACATTGTAACCTGCACAAGGCAGTTTAAATATTCAACCGAGAATGAAAATTCTATTGATATGGTGCTGTCCGTAAACGGAATACCTGTTGTTGCTTTGGAGCTGAAAGACCAATTAACGGGGCAAAGTGTTGCCAATGCAAAAAAGCAGTTTATGACGGACAGAAACCCGAAAGAGTTTTGTTTCCGTTTTGACAACCGTTTTCTCGTATATTTTGCCGTTGATTTGTACGAAGTTGCAATGACAACAAAGCTCGACGGAGAAAAAACATTCTTTCTGCCGTTTAATCAAGGCTCAAACGGCGCCGGCAATGTCGGAGGCAAAGGAAACCCCGAAAACAAAAACGGGTACGCCACAAGCTACCTTTGGGAAAAGGTTTTGACAAAGGACAGTCTTTTAAATATACTTCAAAGGTTTTTGCAGAGAGTTGAGGAAGAAAAGATTGTTTATTCAAACGGAAAAGAAGTCAAAAAGAAATCGGTTAAACTGATATTTCCGCGTTTTCATCAGTTAGACGTTGTGTCAAAGCTGGTCGCAGATGTTAAGGACAACGGTTCGGGGCATAATTACCTTATTCAGCACTCCGCCGGCTCAGGCAAGAGTAATTCTATCGCTTGGCTTGCATATCAGCTTACCGAATTGCACGACAAGGACAATAAACCTATATTCACATCTGTTATAGTTGTCAACGACCGCACCGTGCTTGACCGCCAAACACAGAACACAATTTATGGATTCGACCATACAAAAGGCGTTGTCGAAAAAATTGATGATGACAAACATTCAGCCGATTTAAAAGCGGCTATAAACAACGGTAAGAAAATCATTATAACAACAATTCAAAAATTTCCGTATATCTACAATGAAATTGACGATACCACCGACAGGCGGTTTGCAATTATTGTTGATGAGGCGCACAATTCACAGACAGGAAAAAATGCCGCAAAATTGAAAACCGCCCTTGCCGACACAGAGGACGCATTAAGAGAATATGCCGAGCTTGAAGGTCTTGCGGAAGATGAGGTAAAAGACCAAGAGGACAAGCTGGTTGATGAAATGCTGTCGCACGGAAAACACAAAAATCTTTCGTTCTTTGCCTTCACCGCCACACCGAAATCAAAAACGCTTGAAATATTCGGCACACCGAGAGAAAACGGCAAAGGCTTCAGACCGTTTCATATTTATTCTATGAAACAGGCTATTGAGGAAGGCTTTATTTTAGACGTGCTCAAAAATTTTATGCACTATAAAACCTGTTACCGCATTGCAAAACAAACGCCGGACAACCCCGAAGTGCCGGCAAACAAAGCAGTAAAGGCTGTTTTGAGGTACAAGGAACTGCACCCTCACAACATTGCACAGAAAACCGCCATTATTATTGAAACATACAGAAGCGTTACAAAAAATAAAATAAACGGCAGAGCAAAAGCAATGGTTGTAACGGCGTCGCGGCTTCACGCAATAAGATATTATCACGAGATGAAACGCTATATTGAAAGTCACGGATATGATGATGTTGAAATTCTTATTGCCTTTTCGGGCGTTGTGAAAGACGGCGAATTTGAGTACACCGAAGAAGGCTTGAACAAACGAAAGGACGGAACAACCATAAAAGAAAGTCAGCTGCCGTCGGAATTTAACAAAGACGAATATGCAATGCTTGTTGTTGCGGAAAAATACCAGACGGGATTTGACGAGCCGTTGCTGCACACAATGTTTGTCGATAAAAAGCTGAAAGATGTCAAAGCAGTGCAGACACTTTCAAGGCTTAACCGTATATGTCCGGGCAAAACAGATACATTTGTGCTGGATTTTGTAAACACTGCAGATGATATACAAAAAGCCTTTGAGCCGTACTATGAGGCTACATATCTTGATGAAGAAATCAATGTCAATATGATTTATGATACAAGACAGCTTCTCCGTCAAAAAGGAATATATGATGAAAATGATATACAGGAATTTTTAAAAATATTCTTAAAAAAGGACCAAAATGACAGCGATTTGGGAACACTCACAAGCCTTTTAAAGCCCGTTGTGGCAAGGTATGAGGCAATGAATGAGGAAGAAAGGTTTGAGGTCAAGAAAACGGTTAAAAATTTTAATAAGTGGTATTCATATATTACGCAGATAAGCAGAATGTTTGACAGGTCTTTGCAGGAGGAATACACATATACGCAATACCTTGAAAAAATGCTGCCGCCGGTCAGCGACACACGCAATGTTGATTTGGAGGATAAGCTGAAACTTGAATACTATAAAATTCAAGAGGATTTTCACGGAGATATTAGTTTAGCACCGACGGAAGCAACAAAAACGCTCGAAAATCCGAAGTCATTAAAAACGGCCGGATTTATGTCCGAAGAAGATGCTTTGCTTGAAGAAATTATCAGCAAAATAAATGAACGGTTTGACGGTATTTTTTCGGAGGGTGACAGAGTTATTGTTGAAACACTTTACAACAGAGCAAAGGAAAATAAGAAACTAAACCGTCAGGCACAGAAAAATGATGAGGAAGTTTATACAAAGTCAATATTTCCCGAAGTGTTCAAACAGGTTGCGCAGGACTGTTATATGGAACAGATGAAGGCGTTTTCAAAATTGTTTGAGGATAAACGCTTTTATGATACGGTTATGGCTACATTGGCACAGGAAACATATAGAACTTCAAACAGAGTATAATCCACAAAAGCAGCAGACCACAATCTGCTGCTTTGCTACATATTTATCTAAAATCGTCAAGCCAAGTTTTGAACTGTTCAAGAGTTATTTCGCCGTTATAGCATTTTTTACGCTCGGCACGGGCGATTTTTCCGAACTTTTTAAATTCATCTTTAGTGATGAGCTTTGCGCGCTGACGCGAGTCCATACGGCGGTAAGCGGTGATATAGGCTTTATGAATATCGTCGTTTTTATGAGTGATATCAAATGTTTTAAGTGCGCCGAACTCATTGCAAGGTCTTGTTTCGCCGGGCATAATTCTGTCGCAGTATTCGCTGCTTGTGCGCCCGCCGGGCACAAAATAATGACCGCAGCATTTACACGGCTTGAATTTAATCTTATTTGCAAGCATCTGCATTATATCAAAGCGAATTACATCATCCATAGTTTCGAGAGGGTAGATAATTACATCGCTTTCAAAATCAAAATGCGAATCAAATTGAAAATCAAACAGTTTGCTCTCTTTTCCGTAGTTTACAAAACGCTGATTAAGGGAGCCGTTTTTATCTTTCATAATATCATTTATATAAAACTTAATTTCAGCTTTTTTCTGCTCAATACTTGCTGTCATAGCATTGATAAAATTCATCATATAATGCGCCGAATCTTTTGGAGGCGCTGCAAAATCACTGCCCATAAACGCCGTAAATTCCGCAAGAGCTTTATCATCTGTTCCCTCGGCAAGGTATTCGATAAATGCAGCAATATAGACCGTTAAATAGCTGTTTTTATCTACGAACGGTGCAGCAATCGTTATAGCCTCACTTACACCGCCTGCGGCAAATGACGAAAGTATTTTTGTGAATATAGTTTCAAAATCGCTCCCGTCGATCCACAAAAAATCAAAAACCGCTTTGCCCGAAACAGAGCTTATCTCAGTTTCCTCTATCTGACTGAATTTTAACTTATAGTATGTCCGCTTGTTTTTTGAAAAGCCGAATATCTTTATATTATCTTTCATAACACACCTACTTTATATAACGAATATACATAATACTTGTATCTATTATATCATATCGTTTTTTAAAAGTCAACAAATACACAAAACGATTATAAAATATTTTTGAAAAATAATACTTGACAAACTTATAAGCGTGTGATATACTATAAACGACGATAAGTATATTTAACTTTATAATCGTTCTGTATATCCGTACATATACTATATCGGAAAGGAGGTCAGAAATATGAGCATTATAAACGACACACGCAAATTTAAACAATATCCCGATGTTCTGTCGGCAGACCAAGCGGCTGAAATTCTTGATGTAAGCAAGAAAACAATCTATAAAGCAATCAAAAGCAAGGATATTCACGCCGTAAAGGTCGGTCGGGAATATAAGATAGTAAAATCAAAGCTGATTGAAATGCTTGTAGTAGGAAGGTAGTGATGAAAACGAAAAAAGAAGTTAAGGTTTCGGGACATTTGGAGGCAATCGGCGGAGTTTATCATATGAAGCTTTCGTGGATAGACGATGCCGGAAAACGCCGCCGCAAATCAAAAAGCACCGGATTGGCTGAACGAGGAAATAAAAAACGAGCAAACGATATGCTTATCGACTTTATGCGTGAACAGGAAGCTGAAATCGCCGCAAGCGGCGATTCGGCAACGGACATTCTTTTCACGGATTATATGCAACAATGGCTTGAACGCGTCAAACCGAGTATTCAGCTTACTACATACAGCGGCTATCGCGACAATGTGTGCAGCATAATTATACCGTATTTCAAGCCGCTTGAATTTAAGCTCAGAGATGTTACGGCGCAGCATATTCAGGATTTTTACACTGAGCAGATGAAGCGCGTATCGGGTAAAACGGTTAAAAGGTATCACGCAAATATACACAAAGCATTTAAAGATGCACGGCGGCTTCAAATTATTGATTCCAATCCTATGGATTGCGTTGAACCTCCGAAAGCACAGCCTTTTCACGGGCAAGCCTATACGATTGAAGAATCTCAAAAAATTCTTGCTTTGGTGAGTGACACAATTTTTGAAATTCCGATTACGATGATGCTGTTTTACGGATTACGCAGAGAAGAAGCAATCGGTCTTAAATGGTCTAACATTGATTTTGAAAATGACAGTATTCTTATCGGTCATACAGTAACCGAAACAAGAGTTGACGGACATTTGCAAATGATACAAAAAGACCTGACCAAAAACAACAGCAGCTTTAGAAGTCTGCCGCTGGTAGCACCGATTAAAGAGCTTTTGGACGAAAAAAGAAAGAGTATTTATGAGTGCAAAAAGCTTTTCAAAAGCGGTTATTGCAGCAAATACTCGGATTATGTGTGCGTTAATGAAATCGGGGAGTTGATACGACCGAGAACTCTTTCTGATAATTTTAAGAGAATTATCAAGAAAAACAATATCCGAAATTTAAGGCTTTACGATTGCAGACACACGGCAGCGAGCATAATGCTGAAAAACGGTGTAAGTATGAAACAAATTCAAATGATACTCGGTCACAGCGATTATGCAACAACGGCAAATATTTATTCTCATCTTGATTATGCGGATAAGGTTTCCGCAACAAAAGAGATGAAGAATATACTGTACGGTAACGAATAATGGAGAGGTTTAAGGCAAAATTGGGCAAAAAACACAAAGTAAATGCGGGTTCGCAAAAGTAAGCAAACCCGCATAATTGGCGGACAGGGTGGGATTCGAACCCACGAGCCGCTTGCGCGACTACCTGATTTCGAGTCAGGGCCGTTATGACCTCTTCGATACCTGTCCAAATATTAAAAACAGTGCAGCGTGAACACTACCTTGCCATTATACAACAAAACACATCAATAGTCAAGTGTTTTAAAGCAAATATTTCTAAATTTTTTATCAATTCTTATAAATATCCGATTAAAATTGCGAAAATTCTCCCGTGCTTGCTTCTGTAAAAACAACATATACGGCTCTCCCGCACTCTGCAAGAGAGCCGTATTATGCAAATTTTTTCGCAAATCTGCTTTACTTCATTGTAACAATCTTTTTCAGCATCAAATTAAGCCAGTCGCCCTCGAAAAGCTCAATCATACCCTTGTCACACGCCGACGCAAGCTTTGTGTCGACAGGAAGCTTGCAAACCGTATCAATTCCGAGGTCTTCCGCCGCCTTATCAGCCTTGCTTTTGCCGAACGCCTCGATTTTTTTACCGCAGTCGGGACACTGAACATAGCTGAAATTTTCAACCAGTCCCAAAATCGGAATATCGAGCATCTGCGCCATTTTAACCGCCTTGCCGACAATCATAGACACCAAATCCTGCGGAGATGTCACAACAATAATTCCGTCAATCGGAATTGACTGATACACCGTAAGCGGAACATCACCCGTTCCGGGAGGCATATCAATAAACATATAATCAACGTCACCCCAGATAACGTCAGTCCAAAACTGCTTAACCGCGCCTGCAATGACGGGACCTCTCCACACAACGGGGTCGGTCGGCTCCTCCAAAAGCAGGTTTATGCTCATAACGTCAATTCCCGTTTTTGTTTTTACGGGATAAATTCCGCTGTCGTCGGTTTCCGCGCGCTTTGTAAGATTAAACATCTTCGGCACCGACGGACCTGTAATGTCCGCGTCCAAAATTGCGGTTTTATATCCGGCACGGCTTGTGAGCACCGACATAAGTCCCGTGATAAGCGACTTGCCGACACCGCCTTTGCCTGACACAACACCGATAACTTTTTTAATATTGCTGAGCGCGTGCGGTTTTTCCAAAAAGCTTTTAGGGTCGCGCGATGCACAGCTTTCGCCGCAGTTTGAACAATCGTGAGTACATTCGCTCATAATGATAACCTCCAAAAAATTAAATATTTTCTATCTGCCAGTCAATCGGCTCTTTTCCGTTTTTTACAAGAATTTCATTTGCAGTTTTAAAATGATTGCAGCCCAAAAATCCGCGGTGAGCCGAGAGCGGACTCGGGTGCGGCGCGGTGAGCACATAGTGCCTTTTTTTATCTATAAACGCCGCCTTTTTTGCCGCAAAACTACCCCACAAAAGAAATATAACAGGCTCGGTGCGCTCGTTTAAACAGCGTATAACGTCGTCGGTGAAAATCTCCCACCCAATCGCCGAGTGTGAGTTTGCCCTGTCTTTTATAACCGTGAGCGACGCATTGAGCAATAAAACGCCCTGACGCGCCCACTTTTCCAAATAGCCGTTGTTAGGGATATAGCACCCCAAACTGCGGTTTAATTCCTTATAAATATTCACCAGCGACGGCGGAATTGCAATGCCCTTTTTCACCGAAAAAGCAAGCCCGTGCGCCTGATTTACGCCGTGATACGGGTCCTGTCCTATTATGACGATTTTCGTATCTTTGTACGGCGTCCATTTGAGCGCGTTAAAAATGTCGTACATTGACGGATAAACCGTTTTTGTTGCATATTCGTTTTTGAGAAACGAACGCAGTTTTATATAATATTCTTTGTCAAATTCGCCTTTTAATACCTCGTCCCAGTCATTGCCGAAATTAACCACGGCAAATCACCTCCGCGGATTAGTTTTTGCTCCTTGCCTTTGCGCGGAGCGTTTTGTCAAGAATTTTCTTTCTCAATCTCAAATGCTTGGGAGTAACCTCCAAAAGCTCATCGTCCGCGATAAATTCAATGCATTGTTCAAGCGACAAAACTGTGTGCGGAACAAGTCTTAAAGCCTCGTCCGAACCCGACGCACGCATATTTGTAACGTGTTTTTTCTTGCAGACGTTAACCTCAACGTCGTCAACACGCGAGTTTTCGCCCACAATCATACCCGAGTAAACCTGTTCGCCCGGTCCTATAAACATAGTGCCTCTGTCCTGCGCGTTGAAAAGTCCGTAGGTTACGCTTTCGCCCGTTTCAAACGCAACAAGCGAACCGCGCTGACGTGCCGGAATGTCGCCCTTGTATTCCTCATAACCCGAAAGAACGTGGTTCATAACGCCGTTTCCGCGCGTATCGGTCATAAGAATTGAACGGTAGCCGATAATTCCTCTCGACGGAATTTTAAACTCCAGCCTTGTATAACCGCCGTTCCCGCCCGTCATATTAACCATCTGCGCTTTTCTCTCGGCAAGCTTGTCTATAACCACTCCGACGCAGTCCTCGGGAACGTCTATCATAAGAAGCTCAATCGGCTCCATCATTTTGCCGTCTATTTTTTTGTTGATAACAACAGGGCGCGAAACCTGGAATTCATAACCCTGACGGCGCATTGTTTCGATAAGCACCGAAAGGTGAAGTTCTCCCCTTCCCGATACCTTAAACGCGTCGGCGGAGTCGGTTTCTTCAACCTTTAAGCTTACATTTGTTTCCATTTCTTTAAAAAGTCTGTCGCGCAGATGTCTTGACGTTACAAATTCGCCGTCCTGGCCTGCAAACGGACTGTTGTTAACGCTGAACGTCATCGAAAGCGTAGGCTCGTCTATTTCAACGAACGGAAGCGGTTCAATGCAGTTTGCGTCGCAAAGCGTTTCGCCGATGTTTATTTTGCCGAGTCCCGAAACGTTGACAATGTCGCCGACCTTCGCCTCGGTTACCTCAACTCTGTTTAAGCCCTGGAACTGATAAATTTTTCCGACTTTAACATTTCTTGTTGTGCCGTCCTTTGAGCAAAGCGTTGTGGACTGTCCCACTTTTATAACACCGCGTTCAACCCTGCCGAGCGCCATTGTGCCGACATAATCGTCGTAGTCGATGTTTGAAATAAGGAACTGCAAAGGTGCGTCCTCGTCGCCCTCGGGCGGATTTACATTTTCCAAAATCATATCGAAAAGCGGTTTCATACTGCCGTCGTGCTTTTCGGGGTGGCGCGTTGCATATCCGTCACGCGCTGACGCAAAAACAACAGGTGAATTAAACTGCTCCTCGGTAGCGTCAAGCTCCAAAAACAGCTCCAGCACCTCGTCCACAACTTCATACGGGCGCGCATTCGGACGGTCGATTTTGTTTATAACGATAATCGGCTTTAAGTTGAGCGCAAGCGCTTTTTTAAGCACAAACCTCGTCTGGGGCATACAGCCCTCGAACGCGTCTACAAGCACCAAAACGCCGTCAACCATTTTAAGAACACGCTCAACCTCACCGCCGAAGTCCGCGTGTCCCGGTGTGTCAACAATGTTGATTTTCACTCCGTTATACATAAGCGAAGTGTTTTTCGACAAAATTGTAATTCCTCTTTCTTTTTCGAGGTCGTTGTTATCCATAACGCGCTCGTCAACGTGCTGATTTTCTCTGAACACGCCGCCCTGTTTGAGCATAGCGTCAACCAGCGTTGTTTTGCCGTGGTCAACGTGCGCGATAATAGCAATATTTCTCAAATCTTCTCTTTTGCTCATTAAAATTAACTCCTTAATTTTTCTCTAACTTATAGGATAATACAAAATCGGCGCTATGTCAATAAAAAATCCGTTGTTTCGTCAAAACAACGGAAATTTTTATCATTTTAATGCAGTTTATTATAATCTTTTTTCCAAATCGGCTTTCATATCTTCGTATCCGGGTTTGCCGAGGAGTGCAAACATATTCTTTTTGTATGCCTCAACGCCAGGCTGATTGAACGGATTTACACCGAGAATATATCCCGAAACACCGCACGCTTTTTCAAAGAAGTAAACCAAATTGCCGAAGTGATAAGCGTCGATTTTGGGGATATTTATAACAATGTTGGGAACATTTCCGTCGGTGTGCGCAAGGAGAGTACCCTCAAAAGCTTTGCTGTTAACATAGTTTACGCCTTTTCCCGCAAGAAAGTTAAGTCCGTCAATATTGCCGTCAACCTCATCGATAATAATATCGTTCGTCGGCTCGTCAACCTTCAAAACGGTTTCAAAAATAATTCTTGCGCCGTCCTGAATATACTGTCCCATTGAATGGAGGTCGGTCGAGAAGTTAACCGACGCCGGGAAAATACCTTTGCCGTCTTTGCCCTCGCTCTCGCCGAAAAGCTGTTTCCACCACTCCGAAAAATACTGCATACAAGGCTCATAGTTAACCATAATTTCGGTCGTTTTGCCTTTGCGGAGAAGAATGTTTCGCAGTGCCGCATATTTTAAGCAGTCGTTTTCTTCGTACGGCTTTTTGTATTCCTCCATAGCGTCCTTTGCACCCTGCATCATAGCGTCAATGTCAATGCCCGCAACCGCAATCGGCAAAAGTCCGACGGGAGTTAAAACCGAAAATCTTCCGCCAACGTCGTCGGGGATAACAAAAGTTTCGTAACCCTCCGTGTCGGAAAGCGATTTAAGAGTTCCTTTAGCCTTGTCGGTTGTCGCAAAAATCCTTTCTCTTGCACCGTCCTTGCCGTATTTCTTCTCCAAAAGCTCTTTAAAAATTCTGAAAGCAAGCGCCGGCTCGGTTGTCGTTCCCGATTTCGAAATAACGTTAACGCTGATGTCTTTGTCTTTAACGAGATTTACCAAATCGTGAAGATAATTCGAGCTTATGCTGTTGCCGGCAAAAAGAATTTGCGGAGCTTTTCTGTCGTTTTTGTCCAAAAGGTTGTAAAACGAATTGGTGAGCATATCGAGCGCCGCTTTTGCGCCGAGGTATGAACCGCCGATACCGATAACAACCAAAACGTCGGAGTTTTCTCTTATTTTAGCCGCCGCTTTTTTAATTCTTTCAAATTCGTTTATGTCATAATTTGCAGGAAGTGTCGTCCAGCCCAAATAATCACATCCTGCGCCGTTTTTCTCATCAAGAGTGTTCTGCGCGCTTAAAACCGCGGTTTTCATATTCTTAATTTCGTCGTCATTTATAAATTCAGACGCTTTTGAATAGTTGAGTTTTATCATAATGTAACCACCTTCATTATATAAATCGCTTTGATTATACTCCTTTTTTATGCGTTTGTCAAATATTATAAATATTTAATATATTTTGCACATTTTTGAGCTTGAATATAAAGGTATTTTTATACAAAAAAGAGATGAAACATTAAAATTTCACCTCTTTTGCATTTTAAACTATTTCGTCTTTTTTATCGCGTTTCATAAGGCTGATTACCGCGTCTTTGGGCGGTAAATTTTCAAAAAGCACTTCGTAAGCCTTGTGAATTATCGGCATTTCGACATTCATTTTCTTTGAAAGTTCGTACGCCGCGTGCGACGAATAAACGCCCTCAACCACCATATGCACCTCGTCCAGCGCCTGTTTAAGCGTCTTTCCCTCGCCGATAAGTATTCCGGCGCGCCTGTTGCGCGAATGCATACTCGTACAGGTAACGATAAGGTCGCCTATTCCGGCAAGTCCGTAAAACGTGCTTTCGTTTGCGCCCATTTTTGTGCCGAGGCGCGCGATTTCTTTAATTCCGCGCGTCATAAGCGCCGCTTTTGTGTTGTCGCCGAACCCTATTCCGTCGGTGATGCCGGCGCAAAGCGCAATAACGTTTTTAAGCGCACCGCCAAGTTCAACGCCTAAAATATCGTCGTTTGTGTAAACTCTGAAATATTCGCACATAAAAATTTCCTGAACGAATTTCGCCGTATCGCTTACCTTGCAGGCGGCAACAATCGCCGTGGGGACCTTGCGCGCAACTTCTTCGGCGTGCGACGGACCCGAAAGCGCAACGGGTATGCAGTTTTTTATTTCTTCTTCGGCAATTTCAGACATTGTTTTAAGCGTTTTGTCCTCCAGGCCTTTCGACAAAATCACAAGCGGAGTGCCTTTTTTCACATAGTCCGCCATAGCCTTTGCCGTACTTCTCACCGCGCGCGACGGCACGGCAAGCACGATTAAATCTTTATCGCAAACGCACGAAATATCGCACGTTAAGTGAATTTTTCCGCTTATTTTAACGCCGGGCAGAAATTCTTTGTTTTCGCCGTTTTTTTCTATGGCGCTTCGTTCTTCTTCTTTCCACGACCAAAGCGTAACGTCGTTGCCGTTTGAGCAAAGCATAACCGCAACCGCACAGCCCCAGCCTCCCGAGCCTATAACCGCAATTTTTTTACCGTTCATCTTTTCCTCCTGCCGAGCTTTGATTCCGTTCCGTGCGCAAGCCTCACAATGTTTCCGCGGTGACGGTAAATGATAAGACCCGCAAGCAGAACGCACAAAACCACAAATCCCAAATCGTCGGTGCGGAAAAATACCGCAAGCGCCGCCGCGATAAACGCACCCATAACCGAACCGAGCGAAACGTATTTTGTCGCCGCCATAATAAGAATTGAAATAACAAGCGTTGCAAGACCGACAAACGGGTCGAGCATAATTATAACGGTGATTGACGTAAGCACGCCTTTACCGCCCTTAAACTTAAAGTAAACAGGGAAATTATGCCCCAAAACCGCAAAAAATGCCGCAAAATATGTAACGCTCCTTAAATCGGGGAGATGTGCATTTTTAAAGCAAAAATACACAAGACGCACCAAAAGTATCGCGATAACGCCCTTCAGCGCGTCGCCCAGAACCGTGATTGCCGCCGCTTTTTTGCCGTATGTGCGCAGAATATTCGTCGCGCCTGCGTTATGACTTCCGTAGTTGCGCACATCATCATTATATAGAATTTTCGACACAAGTATGCCTGTGTTTATACTGCCCAAAAGATAAGATATAACCGAAAATGCGAAATAAATCAAAAAATCAGTCATTTTTTTCTCCTCTTTCACGGATAATAAACTTCACGGGAGTGCCGTTTAAATTAAACGCCTCGCGGATTTTATTCTCGATATAGCGCACATATGAAAAATGCGCAAGCTCCTTGTCGTTTACAAAAAGTATAAACGTGGGCGGACGGGTTGATGCCTGTGTGATGTAGTAAATTTTGAGCCGTCTGCCCTTGTCCGACGGAGGCTGAACCATACTCGTAGCGTCATTTAAAACGTCGTTTAAAACGCCCGTGGGAATACGCACAGCATTCTGCGCATTTACAAATTTGATAAGCTCAAAAAGCTTGTTTAAGCGGAGTCCCGTTTTCGCCGACACAAATTCCGACGGCGCATACTGCATAAACGGCAAACCGTTTAAAACGTCGTTTTTAAAATTTTTCATCGTGTTGGTTTCTTTTTCAACCAAATCCCACTTATTTACAACGACAATGCTCGCCTTGCCTGCATTGTGCGCGTAACCTGCAATTTTCGAGTCCTGCTCGGTCACGCCCTCTGTAGCGTCAATCATCACCAAAACAACGTCGCAGCGGTCAATCGCGGCAAGCGAACGTATAACGCTGTAACGTTCAATGTTTTCCTCAATTTTGCCTTTTTTTCTCATTCCGGCGGTATCGACAAACAAATATTTCTGACCGTCACGCTCGTAATATGTGTCAATCGCGTCGCGCGTCGTGCCGGCAACGTTGCTGACAATAACCCTCTTTTCGCCGAGAATTGTGTTAATCAGCGAGGATTTTCCGACGTTCGGCTTTCCGATAACCGCAACTTTTATAATATCTTCCTCAATTTCGTCGGTCTTTGAAAAATCAACGTACGAATAAACCTTATCCAAAAGGTCGCCCACGCCAAGACCGTGAATTGACGACACCGCAACAGGCTCGTCAAGACCGAGATTGAAAAATTCATAGTATTCCATCGGCACGTCGCCGGGAGAATCGGATTTGTTGCACACCAAAACGACGGGCTTTTTCGACTTTTGAAGCATAGCCGCAACGTCCGCGTCCGCCGCGGTAAGACCATCCTTTATATCAACCATAAAAATTACAACGTCCGCCATTTCGATTGCAAGATTTGCCTGATTTCGCATTTCGGTCAAAATCTCGCTGTCGTTTTTCGGCTCGATACCGCCCGTGTCGATAAGCGTGAATTTTTTACCGCTCCACTCGCCGTCCGCAAAAATTCTGTCGCGCGTAACACCCGGAGTGTCCTCGACAATGGAAATTCTCTGCCCTATAATTTTGTTAAAAAGCGTCGATTTTCCAACGTTAGGTCTGCCCACAATGGCAAATATGGGTTTAGACATCATCATTCCTCCTTTTTACATCATCAGGCAGTCCAAAAGGTCTGCGCCGTCGTTTTTCACCAGCACAACCTTAACGTTAAGCTCTTTTTCAACGTCGCAAATTCTGTAATCGTCCAAAAAGAGGTCACTGCCCGGTTTTATCATAGAGTCGGACAAAAGAAGCACTTCGCCCGAAATTTTTCCTTTAAGCTGATTTATAATATCGCGTCCGCACAAAAGCCCCGTAACGGTGATTTTGTTTCCGAAAAAATCGTTGCGGATTTTAAAAGTTTCGCAGTTTGTGTTTTGAATTTCGTCGGCTCTGTCCTTGAATTTTTTAATGTAGTCATATGCAATAACCGACGTTGCAAGCGACTTTTTTTGAGGTTTTTTTCCGCTCGGCGAAAAAAATTCAACCGCGGTGTAAAACTCCTCTTCAAAACAAGTCATAAGCCCCACGCCGTTTTCAATCTGCGGAAACGTTTCGTAATGCTCATACGGCGGAAGTTCGCGTTTTGCCGAAATATAAAATTCGTCCGCAAGATACACAAGGCTTGTGCCGTATTTTTTCTTAAATCTTTTCTGATACGGCGTAACAAGGTCAATCACATCGCCCGCCGTTTTTTCATCAAAACTTTCAAGCGGAAAAAGTCCTTTTCTGTATGCACTCACACCTACAGGAACGATTGAAACGCTCATAATTGCCGGGAAAAGCTTTTCCAAATCACAGATTGATTTTTCAAGGTATTTACCGTCGTTTATGCCCTTGCAGAGCACAATCTGCGCGTTCATACGAATACCGCCGTCCTTGAATTTGTGCATAATATCAAGAATTTTATCGGCAAAGCGGTTGTTTAACATCTTTTTCCGCAATTCGCCGTCGGTGGTATGAACCGAAACGTTTATCGGACTTATTTTAAGACGCACAATTCTTTCAATATCTTTGTCGTTCAAATTTGTAAGCGTGACATAGTTTCCCTGCAAAAACGACAGCCTCACGTCGTCGTCTTTAAAGTGCATAGTCGCGCGCATATTGGGCGGAAGCTGGTCCATAAAGCAGAAAATGCACTTGTTTCTGCACTCCCTCGGCTTGTCGATAAGCTGATTTTCAAATTCAACGCCGAACGGCTCGAAATCGTCGTTGTAAATCTCGATTTCTTCAACCTCGCCGTCCTTTTTCTCCACCGTGACAACGTAATAATCGTTTGACGTAAGATACTTAAAATCTATAAAATCGCATATTTCTTTGCCGTCAATCATAGTTATTACATCGCCCGGCTCAATATATGCGTCGTATGCTATTGAATTTTCAATTACGCTTTTAACCTTCGCAATTCCCATAAAATTCCTCTTAAAATTTAATCATTCACCGAGAAAAAACGCACGCAAATCGTCCACGGTTTTCGCAATATACACAGTCTTATACTTGCGCAGTTCCTCGTATGTACCGTAGCCGTATTCCACGGCAACTGCGTCAATGCCCACATATTCCGCGCCCATAAGGTCAAATTTCGTGTCGCCGATCAGCACCGCCTCGCTTTTGTCGGCAATGCCTGCCATTTTTATGGTGTTTTCCAGCACAGCCTCTTTTGTTGCGCGCGACGAGTCGAACGACGCCGCGTCCATACGGGTGAAATACTTTGAAATGCCGAAATAGTTTAAAATTTTAACGCAGAAATCGGTCGGCTTTGACGAACCGAGCAAAATAATATATCCGGCGCCGTGCATATCTTTAATGAGAGTGTCTATCCCGCCAAAAAGCCTGTCCCATTCAAGCATACCTTTTTCGCGGTAGAGAGCGCGGTAATATTCAAGCGCCCTGTCCGACTCCTCCTCCGTCATACCGAACTGACCGATAAACGACTCTTTAAGAGGCGGACCTACAACGCGCAGTTTTGTGTGGTCGGGCACTTCCTTGCCGAATTTTGAAAGCGCATAGTTAAAGCATCTTTGAACACCGTAGGCAGAATCGGTAATGGTGCCGTCCAAGTCAAAAATAATGTATTTGTATTTTGTTTTTTTCATATATACGCTCCTTGGTTTTCACGTTTTTCGGCGCAATGACAATTTATCCCGTAAATAGTACAAAAGCAACCCGTCCGAAAAGGACAGGTTGCCGTTATGCGCCAAAAAACAGACCTTACGACAAACGTTAAACCGCTCGTCTCACGTCACAAAAATTATTGAGCTTTGATAACCTCGCTGTCTTTGTAAAAACCGCAGGCTTTGCACGCTCTGTGCGGCAATTTAAACTCCTGACATTTCGGACACTTTACCAAACCGGGCAACGCCAATTTCCAGTTTGCTCTTCTTTTATTTTTTCTGGCTTTAGATGTTTTTCTTTTAGGTACTGCCATCTGTTTCCACCTCCTAAAAATACTGCTCGGAAAACTATTCCGTAATTATTTTTTAAAATTCAAAAGTGCGGCCATTCGAGGGTCAATGTCGTCGTCACCGCAAGTGCATTCGCCTTTGTTTAAGTTTTGTCCACATTTTTGACAAAGACCTTTGCAATCGTCTTTGCAAATAAAACTTATCGGAAGGTTCATATACAAATGCTGTAAAACAACATCGCTTAAGTCGATTTCGCTGCCGCAAAGCGTGCAGACGTCATCGGACGCACCGTTTTTAACGAAAGTTTCGTTTATGTCATATGAAAAATCAACGCCGAAATTTTCAAGGCATTTTGCACATTCGGTTTCAAAGCGCGTGTCGGCTTTGAGCGAAAGCACAACGCTGCCGCCTATGTTTTCCGCCGTTCCGCACACCGAAACAGGCTTTGTGAAACGCAGGAAATTTCCGTTAAACTCCGCATTTTCAAGCGCAATATCCGCACTTATCTTTTTGCTTTGTCCGTCCGATACAAGTATATCGGAAACATCAATTTTCATATCACACCTCGACATAACAAATCAATTATACATTTTTATACCTGATTTGTCAAGATTTTTTTATCAATATTTTTTAAGTATTTTATTTTACGAGTCTTGCGGTATCCTCGGCAATCATAAGTTCTTCGTTTGTGGGAATAACCCAAACCTTAACTTTTGAATTGGGAGTGCTTATGCATCTCTCGTCTTTTCTTCTTTCGGAATTGATTTTTTCGTCAAGCTCAACGCCGAGATAAGTAAGCGATTTTGCAACCGCATCTCTTATGATAACGGTGTTTTCGCCGATACCTGCCGTGAACACAATCGCGTCAACGCCGTTCATAGCCGCCGCGTATGCACCTATGTATTTAACAACTCTGTAAATGAACATATCGAGCGCAAGTTTTGCCATTTCGTTGCCGTTTTCCGCCGCGTCCTCCAAATCTCTGAAGTCGCTGCTTACCTTTGAAATACCGAGAACGCCCGATTTTTTGTTGAGAATATTCAAAACCTCGTCAACCGTTTTGTTTTCTTTGTTTGCGATATACTGAACAACCGCAGGGTCAACGTCACCGCTTCGGGTTCCCATTACAAGACCCTCCAAAGGAGTAAGACCCATACTTGTGTCAACGCATTTTCCGCCGATTGACGCCGAAATGCTCGAACCGTTTCCGAGGTGGCAAACGATAACTTTGCCTTTTTCCTTGTCAAGACCGATAACCTCAAGCGCTCTGTTTGCAACGAAGTTGTGGCTTATGCCGTGAAAACCGTATCTTCTTATAGCATATTTTTCATAGTATTCGTAAGGAATAGCGTATGTATAAACTTTTTTGTCCATCGACTGACCGAAAGCGGTGTCGAATACCGCAACCTGCGGTGTGCCGGGCATTGCTTTTTCGCAAGCCTCAATACCGGTAAGGTTTGCCGGATTGTGCAAAGGTCCGAGGTCGAAACAATCTCTGATAACCTTTTTAACGTCGTCCGTCACTATTGTGGACGCGCTGTAATATTTACCGCCGTGGAGCACTCTGTGGCCTACCGCGTCGATTTCGTTCATCGACGAAATAACGCCGTATTCTTTCGATGTCAAAGCATCTATAACCATTTTGATAGCATCGGAATGGTCTTTCATATCTTTAACGAGCTCATATTCGGGTTTGCCGTCCGCTTTCTGCGAAATTTTCGAGCCTTCAATTCCTATTCTTTCACAAATACCTTTTGCCAATACCTCTTTTTTCTCAATATCTATAAACTGATATTTAAGCGAGGAACTTCCTGCGTTTATAACCAAAATTTTCAACAAAATCATTCCTTTTTATAATTCCTTTTTATAATATTAAAATCAATTATTTCGCCTGCGCCTGAACGCAAGTGATTGCAACAACACCGACAATATCTTCCGCACTGCATCCGCGCGACAAATCGTTTATCGGCATTGCAATACCCTGTGTAACCGGGCCGTATGCTTCTGCTTTTGCAAGACGCTGAACAAGCTTGTATCCGATGTTTCCCGCATCGAGGTCGGGGAATACCAAAACGTTTGCCTTGCCTGCAACGGGCGAATTGGGAGCTTTCGATGCGCCGACCGACGGAACGATTGCGGCGTCAAGCTGAAGTTCGCCGTCTAGTTTTAATTCGGGAGCGTTTTCTTTTGCAATTCTGACAGCCTCAACAACTTTGTCAACGTCAGCGTGCTTTGCACTGCCCATTGACGAGTGAGAAAGAAGTGCAACTCTCGGCTCTTTTTCAACCAAAAGTTCAAACGATTCCGCAGCACACTGTGCGATTGCCGCAAGCTTTTCGGAATCGGGGTTCTGTTCAAGACCGCAGTCCGCAAACACAAACACGCCGTTTTCGCCGTATTCGCAGTTCGGAACAACCATAACAAAGAAGGACGAAACAAGCTTAACGCCCGGTTTCGTTTTTATAATCTGAAGGCTCGGACGGAGTGTGTTTGCCGTTGAATGGCACGCACCCGAAACAACGCCGTCTGCGTCGCCGGCTTTAACCATAAGGCAGGCATAATACATATAATCGCCGAGCGCGGTTTTCTTCGCGTCCTCATATGTAAGACCTTTATTTTTTCGAAGTTCAACAAAAAGATTTAAGTAATCCTCGGTTTTTTCGTATGTAAACGGATTGATGATTTTAGCCTTTGAAATGTCAAGACCCTCGCTGTTTTTTGCAATTTCCTCCTCCGTGCCGATGATTATAAGGTTTGCAATATCCTCTTTCAAAACCTGTGCCGCCGCCTCAAACGTACGTCTGTCCATAGACTCGGGCAGTACAATAGTTTTTTTGTCCTGTTTTGCTCTCTCCTTGATTTTCTCAATAAAACTGCTCATTTTTAAACTTCCTCTCACACTAATTTAGACATATATTTACATTATAATACTTTTTCCGCCGTTTTACAAGATATTTTTAACAAATATTTGCACTTTTAATAAGTTTTTCAAATTCATATGCAAATTTTATGTCATTTTCACTGTTTCTTTTCTTTGCGCCGCCGGTTGATTTGCCGGCACGGCGCATTTTTTTGCCTATATGCCTCTCAAACAAAAGCATATCAATATTTTCGTTTGTGTAAACAAGACCGTTCTGATTTATGCACATAGCACCCCGTCCCAGCGCAAGCGCCGCCACGCCGTAATCCTGCGTAATTGCAATATCGCCCTTTTCAAGCTTGTTTGCAAGGGCAATATCCACACTGTCGCTCGCCTTGTCAACGGTGAAAATTTTTGCATAATCGCTTTTTAAAATGTGGCTTGTGTCGCAGAACATCAAAACCTCAATACCGTATTTTTTTGCAGTCCGAACCGCAATTTCCTTTACGGGACAGGCGTCCGCGTCAATTAGAATTTTCATATTATTTCAAAATTCTCTCGTCCGAAAATACCGATTCTTCCTCCTCGGTTTCCATTTCCGGCATCATATATTTGTCAATCACGCCCCAAATTGAAAACACCGACACGAACCCGATTGTGACGGGAACGATAAGGAGCATCAAAAGCGAAAGAAGCGGAATTGAAAGGAATGTCACACCGTATAAAATCGCCGCGCTTACAATAAGCACAAAAAGATTTACGGGGAAGTTTGCAAAAGCCATAATAAGCGAATTTTTGAAAATCTGTTTAAGTTTTAAGTCAAACGTCACCATAATGGGATAAATATACAAAAATGCCGACAAAAGCACAATTATGCAAAGCGTTGTGAGGCACAAAAGTATCATTCCGAAACTTCCGCCGATTGCCGAATAGTAGGAAAGCGCAAACCAGAAAACAACGGGCAGAACGGTGCAAAGCATACCTACCGGAGCCGCCTGTTTGAAATTTTTCCTGAACTGTTCAAAAAAGTCGGACGCCATAAACGAATGACGCTGATTTGCGTAATTTCTCAATACATACACCATAGCCGCACTGCTCGGCCCCAAAATAATTCCCGACAGCACAAATACGCCGTATGCGATAAGCGCAACGCCGTCGATAACACCCTTTTCGTGCGGTACGGAAAGGCTCATAAGCATAACCGAAATTGCGAGCACGCTTAAAATATTAACAACAAAATAAAGAAGATTAAGCTTTATAAGCTTCCAGAATTTTCTGAAATACAACTCAAAAAACAAAAAGAATTTTCGTTTTTCAACGTCGTCCTTCGATACTCCCGGTCCCTCTTTCTGATAACCCCGTCCAAACAACCCCATAAAAATCTCTCCCATATATGTTTAATAATTTATTTTATCATATTGCACACCGTTTGTCAAAAGTATTTTTTTACCGCATATAATTTTATATCGAAAGGCTTTAATTTATTTTATATCGAAAGGTGATAATCAAATGAAAGAAAATTTCAATATCAAGTCAAAAATCATAAGCGGAACGGTTACAAAAACCGACTGCGAAAACGGCGCGAATATCGGCATAGACATAAAAATCCACGGCGACATTTCTCCCGACTGCGTTGTGCGCGCATATTTTGCCGAGCGCGATACAAAAGATTTAAAGCCGATCGGCATTGTGGATAATTTCGGTCATCTTGCCGTGTTTATGCAAACCTCCGACTGCACAGACACCGTTGTTTTCGGCATAAAAAACACCATCACCGATAAGGTTGATTACGTCGGCTACGCGTATTCGGGCGATGAATGGACGCTTGACGACGAGCCTGCAATCGACAACGCAAAAAAAATTCTCGGCGATATAAAAAACGGCGGAAACTGCATTACTCCCGAAATCCGTCAAAAAATTTCGGACGAAATAAGCGCAAATTTAAAAGATTTTGAAAAAACAGATATTGAATTTCAAAATTTTGATATGTATAAAATCACTGTTTTCAAGCCGATTTTAAGCATTTCCGCGGTGAAATTCGCAATGTTTGAACGCTCGGCGATGTATTCGTTCGACAAATTCGGTTTTTACCTTTTCGGCGTTGATGGTGACAAAATCTCAATAGCGTTCGCGTCGGAAAACGGCGGAAATCCCCTCGCCCACGCGGATAACCTCTGCACACATTTTACCGACGGCGAAAATGAATATTTTGCCGTAATAATCGAGTTTGCCGACGACGGACAGTATTTTGTAAAAGACTGATTTTCACAAAAATACAATAACTGAAATTTATGTCGAAACTATGAACGTTATGTGAAGTTTTGGCGCATTGCTTGCCAATTTTTCAAAATTATGCTAAAATTGAGCATATATGAAAGAGGTGACGCAATGAACAAACTTAATTCGGAAATTTCTCAGTACATCAAAAAACTTGCCGAAATTTCAAACAACGGTAATCATATACAAAGCGAGATGTATCTTGAACACGGCATTTACCGCGGACTGCGCGATTTAAACGGAAACGGCGTCCCGACGGGACTTACCGAAATTTCGCGCATTAAAGCAAAGGAAACAGGTGCGGACGGAAACACCGTTCCGTGTGACGGCGAACTTTTCTACCGAGGATACAATATACGTGACCTTGTGTCGGGATTTTTGTCAGACAACCGTTTCGGTTTTGAAGAAACGATTTATCTGCTTTTGTTTTCGCGTCTTCCAAGCAAAACAGAACTTGCGGAATTTAAAACCGCGCTTGCAAAATACCGCACTCTGCCCGATGATTTTGTAAACAATTCAATTTTGAAAAATCCCGGACGCGATATGATGAACATTCTCTCGCGAAGTGTGCTTGCGCTCTACGCTTACGACGACAATCCCGACGATATTTCGGTTGCAAACGTTATGCGCCAGAGCTTACAGCTTATTTCGGTTTTTCCCCTGCTTGCGGTTTACGGTTTTCACTCGTTCAGACACTATCATAAGGGCAAAAGCCTGTATATCCACCGTCCCGACGAAAACCTTTCCTCGGCGGAAAATATTTTGCATATGCTCCGCAAAAACGGAAAATATACAAGCCTTGAGGCGAAAATTCTCGATTTGTCGCTTGTTCTGCACGCAGAGCACGGCGGCGGAAACAACTCGGCATTCACAACCCACGTTGTAACCTCGTCGGGAACAGACACATATTCATCGGTTGCGGCTGCGCTCGGTTCACTCAAAGGTCCGCGCCACGGCGGTGCAAACATCAAGGTTGTGAATATGTTCGACGATATGAAAAACAGCATAAACGTCAAAAACAAGGGCGAAATCGAAGATTATCTTGCAAAACTTCTCAATAAGGAAGCGTTTGATAGAACAGGGTTAATTTACGGTATGGGTCACGCGGTTTATTCAAAGTCCGACCCGAGAGCGGATATTTTAAAAAAATGCGCGCACGATTTGTCGGTGGAAAAAGGGTGCGAGGAGGAATTTGAGCTTTACGAAACGGTGGCAAACCTCGCGTCGGATATAATATCTCAAAAGCGCAAAATTTATAAAGGCGTAAGCGCGAATATCGACTTTTATTCGGGATTGGTCTATAAAATGCTTAAACTTCCGCCCGAGCTTTTCACGCCTATTTTTGCGATGTCGCGTATTTCGGGCTGGAGCGCGCACCGAATAGAGGAAATTCAAAACGCGGGCAAAATTATCCGCCCGACGTATATCAGCGTCGCGGAAAATAAAGATTATATTCCGCTCTCCGACAGAAAATAGCGTGTTTGTTTTTATATGTAAATTAAACTTGCCCAATTCTGCTTATTTTACGGCGTTTTTGCCGTAAAATAAGCAGTTTTTGAAAATGATTTGAAAATAATTTGAAATATTTTAAAAAATTTTTAAAAATAGTATTGACAAATTACGTAAAATCAGTTAAAATAGTTGATGTTGTTGCAAAACAATAAATGCGGCAGTGCTGGAATCGGCAGACAGGCACGTTTGAGGGGCGTGTGTCTATGACGTATGGGTTCAAGTCCCATTTGCCGCACCAATTTATCAGAATATCCATTCTTCAAAAAGCTTAGTTTTTCCCTTTATTTAAGGCAAAAATAAGACTTGGAAAAGAATGGATATTTTTGTTTAAATGTTTGAAGCGGGTTACAAGGTGGGTTATTTAACCCACTTTTATTTTTACTTTTTTACATAAGAAAATTGCACGTTTCCTCGTCAATATCTTTTGTTTTGCGCGAAATCGACGGTCAAAATTCTACCGACCGTAGAGTTTTAATAATACGGCAGATTTTTAAAAAAATAAAAAATCTTTGATTTTCTTAATAAATACAAATATTTTTTGAATTTACATATACCGTTTCTGGGTGTAAAATATAAGTATAAAATATATTTTATGAGGAGGAAAAAATGTATTTACTCACTGAAAAATTAAGAGTTATATCGGAAGATTTAAAAGAGCTTCGTTATCAAAACAAACAAAACATTACCGAGATTTTTTTAAACGAAAACGCCGACGGCGGACAGATTGAAAAATGCCCCAAAGACGGCTGGAAAAAGTTTCAATCGGGCGGTATATGGGGCGGATACGACAAGCATATGTGGTTTAAAACCACTGTTGAAATGCTCCCCGAAAACGAGGGGAAAACCGTTGTTTTCGGGGTTTTTACAGGAAAAGAGGGACAGTGGGACGCAAAAAATCCGCAGTTTTACGCATATGTTAACGGCAAAATCATTCAGGGTATGGACGTTAACCACACCGAGTTTGTATTAACCAAAAATGCAAAGCGCAATGAGGTGTTTGAAATCGTTCTTTATGCGTACAGCGGAATGAACGAAGACACCGCGAATTTCAAATGTTACACCGCAAATTTTGATGAAAACATAAACGCGCTTTACTATGACATTTTTGTTCCGCTTTCGGTTGCAAAGCTTCTTGACAAAGAGGACAAAAGGCGCGTCGATATTTTAGAATATCTTAATAACACCGCAAACATTCTCGACACGCGCGAAATTCCGAGTGCGGATTTTGACAAGTCGGTGAAAGACGCGCTTTGCTACATAGAAACCGAGTTCTACGGCAAATACTGCGGAAACAGCGACGTTACCGCAAAATGCGTGGGCCATACGCACATTGACGTTGCGTGGCTCTGGACGCTTGCGCAGACGCGCGAAAAAACCGTGCGCAGTTTTTCGACTGTTTTAAACCTTATGAAACAGTATCCCGAATATGTTTTTATGTCCAGCCAGCCCCAGCTTTATCAGTATTTAAAAGAAGAAAATCCCGCACTTTACGGCGAAATTAAAGAGCGCGTAAAAGAGGGCAGATGGGAAGCCGAGGGCGCAATGTGGCTTGAGGCGGACTGCAATCTCACATCCGGCGAGTCGCTCGTAAGACAGATACTTTTCGGCAAAAGGTTCTTTAAAGAGGAGTTTAACAAAGACAACAAGATTTTGTGGCTTCCCGACGTTTTCGGCTACAGCGCCGCACTTCCGCAAATTCTCAAAAAAAGCGGTGTGGACTACTTTATGACCACAAAAATCAGTTGGAGCGAATACGACAAAATGCCGTACGACACATTTATGTGGGAGGGCATTGACGGCACAAAAATTCTTACATATTTCATCACAACGCGCGACTACGACGTGCCCGACAGTCAGCATTTTACAACGTATGTCGGCAAAATGACGCCGAGCGAAGTTATGGGTTCGTGGAAACGTTTTCAGCAGAAAGACGTGTCGGATGAGGTGCTCATATGCTACGGCTACGGCGACGGGGGCGGCGGAACGACGCCCGAAATGGTTGAAACCGCAAAAAGACTGTCGAAAGGTATTCCGGGTTGCCCGAAAGTGGAGTTTTCAACGTCGCTTGACTTTTTCAAAGACCTTGAAAAAAAGGTGGAAAACGCAAAACGCATGCCCGAATGGGTGGGCGAACTTTACCTCGAACTTCACCGCGGAACGTACACATCTATGGCTCGCAACAAAAAATACAACCGCAAAAGTGAGTTTGCGCTTATGGACGCGGAGCTTTATTCGGTTATGGACAAAACCGTTTTAAACGGCGAATACCGTCAGGCTGAAATCAATGATATGTGGCGAACGGTGCTTTTAAATCAGTTCCACGACATCCTCCCCGGCTCGTCAATCAAAGAGGTTTACGAAGTGTCAAAAGAGCAGTACGAAAATGTTTTGTCGGGTGCGGACAGCATAAAGAAAAACGCATTGTCAAACATTGCGAAGAATATAAACGCTCCGTCCGACGGCTTTGCGGTGTTCAATCAGCTTGGCTTTACGCGCAGTGAGTTAGTTGAAATTGACAATGCCGATAACTTTGAAAACCCCGTTGTTACCGCAAGTGACGGTACTGTATCAAACGCACAGAAGGTCGGAAATAAGCTTTTGTTCTATGCCGAAAACGTTCCGTCAAAGGGATATAAAACATACACGGTAGCCGAGGGCAAACCGGCGGAAAGTGAGATTTTTGTTTCGGAACACCGTATGAGCAACAGATTTTTCGATATTGAAATAGACAAAAACGGCAATATTTCGTCAATTTACGACAAACGTGCCGAAAGAAACGTGTTAAAAGGCACGGGCAACGTATTTCAGGCGTTTGAGGACAAACCGAAAGATTACGACGCGTGGGAAATTTCTGTTTACTATCAGCAAAAAATGTGGGAGGTTAACGATTTCTGCGGTGCCGAGGTTATTGAAAACGGCACAGAGCGCGGAGTTTTGCGCATAAAGAGAAAATTTGTAAATTCCGAAATCGTTCAGGATATTTGCATTTACAAAAACCTTGACCGCATAGATTTCAAAACAAAAATCGACTGGAAAGAAAAGCATATTCTGCTCAAAACCGCATTTCCCGTTGACGTTCACACAAACAAGGCGACATATGAAATTCAATTCGGAAACGTTGAACGTCCGACGCATTGGAACACAAGCTGGGATATGGCAAAATTTGAGGTTTGCGCGCAGAAATGGGCGGATATTTCGGAGGACGGCTACGGCGTGAGCCTTTTGAACGACTGCAAATACGGTCACGATATAAAGGACGGCGTTATGCGTCTGACGCTCATAAAATCGGCAACCTACCCGAACCCCGACGCAGACAAGGAACTTCACGAATTTACATATTCGCTCTATCCGCACAAGGATACCTGGCGTGAGGCAGACACGGTTGATATGGCATATTCCTTAAACTGCCCCCTCACCTGCGCGCCCGCTATGAAAAACAGCGGAACGCTCCCGTGCGAGTTTTCGTTTATCGAAACCGACTGCAAAAATGTTGTTGTCGAAACCGTTAAAAAGGCGGAAGACAGCGGTGACATTATTGTGAGAATGTTTGAGTGCCAAAACAGACGCGGAAAGGTTAACGCGGTGATGTTTAAGGATATTTTAAACGCTGCGGAATGTGACCTTTTGGAAAACGAAACCGAAAAGGTTCAATTTGACAAAAACACATTTACATTTGAAATTAAGCCGTACGAGATAAAAACATTTAAAATTAAACTTTGATACATTTTTAAAGCCATAGTCAAAAGACTATGGCTTTTTTGTTATATGTATAAATCGTCCTGTTTTATAATTCCTTTTTTCACCGCGTCCGACACGTCGATATGCTTCGGAAATTTCAGCTTGATTTTGCCGTTTTCACCGCCGTTGCGGATAATTTTAAAATCGGTAAGTTTTAGATTTTCAACCGCAACCTCAACCGTGATGTTTCCGTATGCCGAAAGCTTAAATGAAAAGCTTTTCTCGCTTTCGGGGAGCGCCGGCGCGATATACAAAACGTCGCCCTCACGCTGAACGAGCATACGGTTTACGGCATAAATAAACGAGCCTGCAGCGGTGGTGAACCACGGTCGGAACACGCAGTCTTTTTCGTTGATTTCAAACATTTCGGCAAAGCACCCTGCCGACTCGGTTGCCTGTTTTAACGAATAATACGCTCTTTCGTCCGAAATGTCGGCATAAACAGTCGCTTTCCACGACGCATACCACGGCGCGATATGCCGTCCTACGCTGTACATATTGCCGAATTTCAGCTCGTCCGACACAAAATTCTCAATGGCTTTTTTCTGCATTTCGTCGTCGTTTTTCTGCACCTTATACGGAAAACAACCGCTCAAAACGCCTATGCTTTTGTCCTTGCAGTTCGGATACGGAATGTATTTTTCGCCGTCGTTCGGAAGATATTTTCGCAGTGCGTCCGCGGTTTTAAGGCACTTTTCGGCAAATTCCGCATCGGTGTCATACTCCGAAACAATGCGCCAAACCGAATAAAGCACCTCAAAAAGCTTTATTGCACTGCACGTTGTCATATACGCGTTGGTAACCGACGGGCCAAGCCGTTCAAGGTCGGTGCAGGCGGTAATTACGGTCTTTCCGCTCTCCTCGGTGTAGACCATATTGTTCATAAAATATGCCGCGCAGTGCTTTGCAACGGGATAAGCCATACTCTTCAAAAATTCGGTGTCACCCGTGTATTTATAATATTCCCAGAAATTCAGCACAATGCTGACGTTCTGAAAAACGTGCTCCGTCCAAAATCCCGGAACGCCCGTACCGCGCCCGTCCTCCATAGTTTCGCAAAAATAGTTCGCCTGGCGCACCCGCGCATTTGACACGCGCTGAATTGCTCTATCCAGTGTGTCAAAACGAAATTTGCAGATTTTATATGCCTCGTGAAAATGTCCCGACGACATAAGCGCCGTACCCGTGAAAATTTCGTCAAACGCGAAAAACACGCCGTGCCACAATGCGTTGTTTATGCCCATCGGAAGCGACCACTTTGTGGAAAGCGTTTTTAAATGATACTGCGCGGTTTTGTATACGTCACAAATCTTTTTATCACCCAATGAAACGCGGGATATGCTCATATAATCCGCCCATTTCTGCGCGCTCTCTTCAAAAACTTTTTCGGGATTTTCAAGAATTTCCGAATGTTTTTCCAACAGAAAATCCGCATAATCCGCACGGTCGAAATCGTCGCAGTAAAGCACAAACATACTCGCACTTTCGCCGTTTTCAAAACGTTTTGAAAGCATTATTTCGTCATTTTTGCACTCTGCCGAAACGTCTGCATCGCAAAAAACATAAATCTTGCCGTGATACATTTCCTTGCCGTCAATTTCGTACGAAACAACAATTCCGTTTTCGATTTTTTCCGCGGTATAGCAAAGCCGTTCAATCTTTTTTCCGTCCGCGCCCTTAAGCTTGTAAACAAACGAATAATCGGCGGTGCGGTCAAACGTTTTTTTCACCGAAAGCAAGTCGAAATCAAAGTGAACATACGCGCGCGTGCCGATACTTAAGCCGTCAAATTTGCACTCCGACTGCATAAAACCTTTGTCGGTATCGAGCGTTTGCTCCCAGTCATACGGCTCGGGATTTTTAATGCCGTTTATGATTTCGCCGACCATACCGAACGGAATGAGTGTAAATCTCTTGTGCTCGGGACGTTCGGGAATTGTGTCGTAACGGTAGCGCCTGCCGGCTTTCCAAACGCAGATTTCGGGCACACAGCAGGTTTTGCCGTCAAACGCGCCCACCTTGCCCTGACGTCCGCAGTAGTCCAGCATAACGGACAAAGAACCGTTTCCCAAAAGAGGCGGTGCATAGTTTATTTTTTCAGAATTTTTTGTGGTTTTCATAAATTTTCTCTCCAAAAATACAGTTACAAAAATTATATCATTCCGAAAAAGTTTATTCAATATCCGCACAGAATTACCGCAAAAATTTGTACGTTAACTGTAAAAATTTCTGAATGTATGGGTTTTATTTATTTATGTTATTACGCACGTGCGTATACGCATAAACGAACAAAATTATAAAATTAAAATGCTGAATAATAAAAAAGGACGATTTAAAATCGTCCTTTTTTTATTATTCACAATACCCGAGTTCTATCATTTTTGCATAAACGAGTTTGGCGATTTCGGCATAGCCGACGTCTGTGTAATGCACGTCGTTCACCGCAAGGCGCAGTGACGTCGGCACTCTGCCGACGGCGATATCCGCAATATCCTGTTCGGTCGGCGTAATGCCGTTATCCGTCAGAACCTCGGTCGTTGCAATGCGGTCCCGCGGAAAAACAATATGCTCTCCGAATGCTTCCCTCATTTTCGCGTCGGTGATTTTCCAATCGTCCCTCGCGCGCGTCGTCAAACCGATAATGATATATTTATCGGGATTTTTCGTCTTTGCGAGCATTTTCCTAATCAAAATCACAAGGTCGTCCGCATAATCCTCGCCCGATTTATCCTCCGCGTTCCACACGCCGTTTGTACCCGTGAAAATCACGTTTATATCGGCGTTTTCGTTTATTTTAATATTATTCGGCATAAAAATCTTCGTGCCTTTGGGCGCATACACCGCCTCGCCCGGCGTTTTTCTTTTAAACTTCGCCCATATCAGAACGCGCGGATTTTTTGTCGTGTCAACTTTAAAAGACAGTTCGCCATCCACGCCGTTTATCACGCACGGATTCCAGTCTTTTTTATTTCGCGGTGTAAGCGTTCCGGCATATGTTCCGTCGTCGTTGTAACCCTTAAATTCAATCTCAACTTCGGTGCAGTCGGACGGGATTGTCACGTCTTTTTCAAGAAGTGCGTTCACCGCGCCCTGCCTTGCGGCAATAGACATTGCGGTTTCTCCTGCCGACCCCATATTGCGCACGTCATAGCCCGTCAGCGTTTTGAGCACACCGGGATACGACTTTGTTCCGCCGTTTCTGAAATCACTGCTTCCCTGCCCCTCGGTGAGGCTGTCGCCCCAGCACGCAACAGTCGGCATTCTTTTTTTACCGAGCATTGCAATGGGGGTTAGACTTTCAAACGAATTAAACAAAAACACCTTTGCAGACGCGTATTCGCCCTTTAGTTCAAGGCTTGCGTTTCCGTCGTTTTCGGCAATTTCGGCAGACAAAAGCGCGCCGTCCGCGCCATATCCGGCAAGCACCATAACCGCATTTTTAAGGTTTGCTCTTGCACTTGCGCCCTCAAACGTAATATCCAGTTCCGGCTCGTTTTCGGGGAGCGGAATTTCAGGATATTCGTCATACCGTTTTATATCAACATCGTCCAGATACACTGTAAATTCGGGATAAACCGCCGCGCCGTTTTCGGTTTTGTCCTTGCCGAACATTGCAAAACGCAAAAATACAGTCGTTGCGCCGACGCTGTTTTTCTTAAATTTAAACGTCTGACCGTTACATATTTGATTTCCGTTTACAAAAACGTCAACCTTTGCGGAATACGTCTGACTTGTTTTGTCAACCGACGGATTTTCGCACACAAAAACTATTTTATTCCATTTTCCGCGGTTTAACGCATATTCCGCGCCGTATCCGTCATCGGAACAGTAAATTTTCGGCGACGAGGGCGTGTGCGAATTTGACGCAAACATAACGTGCGAAAAATCGTCCGTCAACGGCATAAAGTTTAATTCAAACTTAAAATATTTTTTGTAAAGAGAAAGCGACATTTCAGTGTAAATACTGCTTCCCGACTGTTCTTTCGTTTCGGGTCTTTTCAACGCAAGCGACTTATCGGTTTCGCTTTTTGCACCGATACCGCCGACAAAATCCGTTTGATAAAACCCTGTATTTTTTATGCTTATTTCCCCGATTTCGCCGTTGTCGAAATTTTCGCTGTAACCTTCAGCAGAATCCGCAAAAACGGGATTTACCCCTAAAATCAGTAATAAAATCAAAATTAAAGCCGTAAATTTTTTCATAGTTAACTCCCCAAAATTTTGCCGAAAGTTAATTTCCCTCCGAGGTTCTGTACCCCTTCGGAGAAGTGCCGACAATGCGCATAAAGCTTCTGAAAAAGCTTCGGCTGTTCACATAGCCCACCCTTTCGGCAATGTCCGATATAGAAATATTTGTTTCGGTCAAAAGCTCTTTTGCGTGCTCAATTCTCACAAGCGTGATATACTCAGCCAGACCGATTTTGCAGATTTTCTTGAAATTGGTCGAAAGATACTGCAGGCTTACGTCTATATTCTGCGCAACCGCGGTAACCGAAAGGTTTATGTCCGCATAGTTTGCGTCAACGTATTCTTTCGCCTTTTTCATAAGTATATCAATTCTGTTCATTATCTCTTTTCCGTTCTGCGCACAGCCGTATTCTATCACCGAATAAATATCTTTCTGCAAATTTTCAACGTCTGATTTGTTCTCGATTTTGTCGATTTTCTGCAAAATTCCGCTTATTTTTTCGTTGATGTCGTCGCCCATCTGACCGAACGCGCGGTTTATGATGATGATAAGATTATACAAAATTGATTTCATCGCGTAAAACGAGCCGATTTTGCTTATAATTTTCTCATCAAACAGGCTGTCTAGCGCGTGAATTGCTGAATTTGCGTTGCCCGAACGAAGATATTCCAAAATCTGCCCCTCTTTAATTCCCGTAAGGCAGTATTCGGTGTGATTTTTCTTTTCCAAATCACTGTAACAAATTACGCCGGCACGGTCGTAAAATCTTTCTTTCATACACTCCGACGCCTCGGCAAAGCACACCCCGAGGTCGTCCGTACCCGAATAGATGTTGCTCATTCCGACGGTGAAATTGATGTTTAAATTCTCCAAAACAAGCTTTCTCACCCAGCCTAGTTTTTTCACAACGTCCTCCGTCTGCTGACTGCCATCCAAATTTGCAATACAGCAAAGCGAGCCGTTTAAGTCGCAGTAATTTATTTTGCACCTGCCCTCAAACACCTCGTCGAGAATGTTTATAAGTGCAACGCGTGCAAGACGGTAATCTCCCTCCGCGTCGCCATCGCCGTCGAAAAACATATCAAGGTTTATGTCGATATAAATAAGCAAAACGGCAAATTTTGCGTACGGAAAAACAATCCCGGCGTTTTTAAGCGTTTCGAGAATTTCTATTTTCTCCGCCTCGGACGGCGTTTCTGTCAAAAGACGCGTTAAGAGCGCCTCGCGGACAAAATCGCTGTCAAAGCTTTTTATTCTGTGATTAACCTCGGTATTTTCGCGCATAACCGACGTTATTTTGTTGCCCAGCTCCTGATATTCCGATACCCTCGCGTTGTGGTTTCCGCCGATTGCGTCTATGATTTTTCGTATCGGATTGTAGTTGAATTTTACCAGCAGTTTTGCAACGAGAAGCATTATAAGTATGCCGACAAGATTGAAAAATGCAATGTCGGCGCGTGCCGAGCGAATTAGCTTTTTGAACACGCTGTTGTCAACAAGATAGAAATACTTCCAGCCGTTCCCGTCCGACTCGGTGCAAATCATAGTAAGACCGCCCTTAAAATTTCTCACACCGCGCTCAATGCCGTATTCATCGGCAATTTTTCTTGCGTTTTCGTTCTTTTCCGCATCACCGCCGATAATGTCGCCGTCCTCGGTGCAGATGTAGAAATTGCCGTTATACGACGGGTTTGACGACGAATTTAAAAGCTTTTTAACGTCCGCCTCAACGGCGATTGTGGCAAACGGCACAAAACGCTCCACCGAATAGACCGAATAAAAATATGTAATGGTGTCTTTCGTGCCGTTTGAAAGAACCGCGTATTTTCCGCTTTGCTTATCCTGCATAAGCTTAAGCCATTCCGCCTTTGAAATGCCATATTCTTTTATGTTGGTTTCATAGTATAAGTCTGCGCCGTTTGCGCCCGCCATACTTATGCAATAATCGGTGTTGTAAAAATAAATATAAATCCCGTCAAACTCATTTTCAAGCTTTTTGTAAACGTTGAGGTCGTTTAAAACATCGTGAACCATCATCATTTTTTCGTCTTTTAATTCGTCCCTCGTAAACGCAAGCTTGCGTACAGTTTGCCTTTGCGATATTTCTATTGCCACATTGCTTACAAGATTTGTAAAATTGTCAATATCCGTCCTGCGGTTTTCGAGCATTTCGCTTACATAGCGCTCGTTTTGCCTCTCAACACTGCCGTCGATTTTTACATATGCAATGAAATTGAAAAAAACCGTTATCAAAGATACCACAACATAGGATATAAGCCATGCAGACGGTATTGTATGACGCGAAAACAAACTGTATTTTTTCATATCCGACGCCCCTTTGGATTATTTTTAAAACCTGCTATGTAAATGTTACCTTATTTAATTTTAATTGTCAATGTATAAAAATTACTTTACGTCGGGTAAAAGCTTTATGAGTTTTTTGAGCGGAACGGGGTTATCGAGGCTTTTCCAAAGCATAACGGACACATTTTCGCCCGTCTGTGCGTTTGCGTTCGTAAGTTTTGCCGAAACAATTCCGTTTTCCGCACTTTCAGATTTTGCAATATTTACAAGGCGTCCGTCTGCGCCGTATTCCGCAATGATGATAACGGGTGTCTGCGCGCCTGCGATTGCAATTTTGCACTGTGCCGAAACACCGCTTGACGTATATTTTGCCAAATCGTCCGAACCTGTTGTGTATGTGAGAACATAGTCGGATTTTGTTACAGGTGTAATTACAATATCATCAACGCTTATTGACGAATTTACCGCGCTTTTCTGGGGCGCGAAAACAATGTAGTCGCCGGCTGTTTTGCGGTTTGTTTTTATGTTTTGCGCAATCGGGTTTTCCATATCTCCGACGTACAAATCAGCCTTGTTTTCGTCTTTGTAAATTCTTGCTTTTATCTCAGTCCACTCTCCTGCGGCTGCCGTTTTTTCGCTTATGTTTGATACACCCGCACCTGTGCTGTAATCGAACCAGCCGATTTTTCCGTCCGTTCCGCGAATACTTATAACCGCGCCGTTATTGGAATTTGAGCCGTCGGCAAGACGGATAAATGCGCTTTCTGTGCTTTTTGTGCCGAGGCCGTTTTTGATTTTGAACGATACGTCATATACCGAATAATCGTCCACAACACCGCTTATATCGCGTTTTATGCTAAACGGTTTGGTTTCTTTTTTGTTTTTTGTAATTGTAAGGAATTTGTTAACCTCTGAAGGGTTTTCACTGTTATATGCGTAGTCGATATACGCGTGACCTGTAGGTTCATTGTCGTTTTCAAATCCGCCGACGTTTGTAATTTCACTGTTCGGAATCATTCCAATTCCGAAGTCGTCAAAATTGATGTTTGCTGCACTCGCATAGTTTTCGTCACCGCACTCCGCCGTGTCCGTTACCGTAACTTTGATGTCGTCTACAAAAACACTTCCCGTCAAAGATGAAAATCCGATGAGTAATGAATTAAAATCATTGGTTTTATACAACGGTACATTTTCAAAAATTTTATTGCCCTCAACTTTAAAAATACAAGTATTGTTTGTTTTGTCAACATCTATTTCGTATTCGCGGAACGGATTTGCACCCGAATTTTCAAGATTTACACTGTAACCGTTCTCTTGCGCGCCCTCAACCGCCGTTACATTACCGTCGTTGCAGGAAATAGCGTATGTCTTGCTATAAAACTGAAATTTCCAAAGTCCTCCGCAATTTAGTGATAATGCACCTTGAATCGTAGGACTTAATTTCATTTTAAACTGCACCTTGTATTTTTTCGCACCTGCTAACGAATTGATTTTAGGCACAGCGTCAGTTTTGAGGAAGTTTACCCTAAACGTAGGGTAAACGCTTTTACTGGTATTTGTTGCCTTAAAATACTTATTGGTTGTGTCACCCGTTACAGAAAAAGTTCCGTACGGTGTAGACTTGCCTTTATATGTGGCTATACCGTATTTTGAGTAACTGCTCGCATCCGAGTTTTCAAAATCATTAAAATACGTAACCACACCCTCGTCCGACACACTCACTGCGTCGGCAAGTGACGTAAGCGGTAGTGTGCACACAATCATACAAATTATCAAAAGCACGCTTAGTTTTCTCATACTTTTCATTCTCCTAACATAAATTTATATTTATTTTGCTTTGCACAATATTAAAAACTCTTTTTAAAAATCTCACCCAACAACTTGGATGCAAAAACATCGCTGTAAATATAAATTTGCGCGCAGTCTGCACTGCCCCTCTCGCCTTGCAAAACTGCCGTTTTTGTTTCGCCTTTTTCAAGCGTTATCGGCTCAATGCGCATTTTTTCGCATTTTGTGCCGTCAAAAAGCGCCATAACCGCAAAAACCGTAATCTTATTGTCCGACGTGTTTTTAACGCTCACCTCGCCTTTGCAAATTCCGCCCGAAACGCTTACGTTGTACGCGCTCACCTCGACGGTGTCCGATTTTGCATTAAATTCATACAAAACCTTTTCACCGAAATAAACGCCGTCCGCAATCATTGCATTTTCCGATATTTCAACCGTGTATTTTGCCGACGGAACAAGCTTTTTCGCAGGAGTTATCACAACCGAGGTTTTAGACTCGTCGTAATAAACATTTTCAAGCAAAACATCTTTTCCCTTTGAATTTTTAAGGCAAACGGTGCTTTCGTCTATACTTCCGGCAAAAATGCCCGACGAAAGCTTTGCGTAAATTTTGCCGTTCTCCTCGGTTAAATCGGTCACGCTCGGCAAGTCGTAAAAGCCCGTAACCTTTATATTGTCAATAGCGGTAAATCCCGCATTTTCCTCGCCCGGACCGTAAAGCCTCAAAAGCTTAAGCGACTGATTTCCGTCGGAATTTGACGAACTTAACATAGATTTGCAAAAATACGGCACGCCGTTTACAAACACGCTCACGGTGTTCTGCACCGTGTCAGCCTTAACCGAAAAATGATACCACTTTCCCTCGCTGTATTCCGTTACAAGATTATTCAAAAGCTTCATTTCGGAATTTGTAAAACGCACAATATTTGTATCCTTGTCGTTGGAAAGCCTTAAAACCATTGTTTTTCTTCCGCTTGAGTCTTTTTTGTCAATATATAGGTCATAGCTGATATTTACCCTGCCCGACGTGCTTTTGAGCGGTATGTCGATATACGGAATATCCGATGAAGAATAACTTGTATCGGGAATGTCCGCGCCGACAAAAAGGCTTGTGCCGCGGTCTTGGTCTGCCGTGTCTTTTTTAACCGTTCCGCGCCTTGAATACATTGAAATTCCCGATTTTAACACATTTCCCTCGCCGTCCGCAAAGTCGCTGTCCTCAAAAACGGTATACGCATTGTCAACGCTTGCAAAATTCACGTTCGATGAAATTTCGCTTTCGCTTTTGCCGCTGCTCACCGCCTTTGCAGTAACCGTCACGCTCCCGCGGTCAATGTTTTGCAAGGTGATGACATACGGCGTGTCGGTGAGTGTTTCGTAAATCTCGCCGTCAATATAAACCTCGATTTTTTCTATTCCCGACGTTGCCTCGGCGGTGACGGGAAGATTTAACGTTTCGCCCTCGTCTGCAAAAATATCCGTGCTGATGTTTGTAAATTCAAATTTTGTGATGTCGTTTACAGGCTCGTCGGGGTCGGGGTCGGAAATTTTCAGCGCACCGTCTGAAAGTGTGACGTTATCCATTGAAATATCACCGTCCGCCGATTTGTTGAACGTAAATCCCAAATTTCCTGCCTTTGTAGACGAATTTTCAACATATTCCATATCGCCGTAGATAAGCGTCAATTCGCCGTTTTTAACATAAAACGCGTCAACGGTTGTTTTGTCTTTTACGGCGAACGCAAGCCCCGACGTTAAATCGGAAAATGTAAATTCCGTTTGATTTTCGGTGACGAATTTTCCGTCTGTCATACGCTGAATAACGTATTTTCCGTTTCCCTTGCTCACAAGCTGAATAATTGCGCCGAAACGCACCATAAAGTTTTTTCCGCTCGCAAAGCTCGGCATAATGTCAAGCTTTACCGAATATGTCGTTTTTTCGCCGATATACTGTGTAAAATCAACATACATACTGTGTGTTGCCGACGCATGCTTGCCTATAGTGAAAACACCGTCGGAAACCGCGCTCGAAACGCCCTTTGAACTGTTGGACGTTCCCGAAAACTCGGGATATTCCGAAATATTTTCAATTTTCTCAAAATCGAATATTTTAAGTATTTCGTTATCCTCCGCAAATGCCGTGTTTGCGCAAAAACACATCACAAGCGATACGCAAAGCAAAAAAGAAATGATTTTTTTAATCTTCATAAGCCCTTTCACTCCTCCCCTCCGTAACGTATTTTTTCAAATTTGTCATTTAGTTTCAAAATTCTAAGTTCCAGAATGTTTGTATTCGGATTTGCACTGCAGCCGTTTCCGACAAGCTTTATATACCTTGCGTTAACCCTGTTTATGCCGAAAACCTGATATTCCTCCGCGCCGGGAGATGACGTGAACGAATCTATTTTTTCATAATTCACACCGTCTGCGGAACAGTACAAATCAAAATAATAACTTCGCACCAAACTCTGCCAAAATCCTGCCGCAACCGCGTCTACGCTCTGCACACTGCCGAGATCGAACACCGCATATTCACCGCGCGTCATTGTTGTCCACCTTGTCGAAAAATCGTTGTCAAACATATTTTCGCGCTTGTTTTCCGCCTGCGGTTCGTCGCTGACGTAAGAAGACTTAATTTCAAGCTCGTCAAACATCAAATCTTTTGTGCCTCTCTGCGTGTCGTACGGCACAATATACATTTTGCCGAGGGTTTTATCCGCATTGTAAACTTTTATAAGGTTGGGCACATTTACGTTATCCGATTTTATATATTCCGCGCTCTTTTCAGGGTCGTTCGGAACAATTTCTACATCGGGCAGTTTCTGACCGCTCATAACGGGGATATATGCCAAAGAGTCGGTTTTTTCGCCGTAAACAACGCCCGAATATCCGTAATCGCTCATATCGTACGCGCTGTTTGATTTTGCCGGTGCGCTCCAACCGCTTATCGGCGTTGTGTCCGCGTCCTTTGCAAATTCGCCCAGCCTTACGGTGAGGTTAACCTTGCCCGACGCGTTTAATTTTATCGCAACCTTGCGCACGCCGACGTTGTTTGTCTGTCCCTCGCCCTGCGGTGACGACGGGAGCGGAACAGCGTCCATAATGCTGATTTCGGCATCGGGCGCGTCGGTGTCAAACCGAAGCGTCATTGTTTTGCCGTCCTTTGACAGTGCAACCGTTCTTTCGTCCGCAACGTACGCGTCCGCAGTGGTGTGCATAAACCAGTAAATCTCGGAATTATCCTTTGCAAGATCTATTTCGTCGCGGACTGTCAGCGTTTTGAAATTGTCACCGATATAAAATCCGCGTTTGTAATCTTTAACATTCGCGCCGTAGGTGTCGGTCATATCGTACACTGCATACGCACCGCCGTCACCCTCTTTGTAATCAATCACGGGAGTGTAAGCATTTGCGGTCTGATTGTATTCCGCGTTGTTGTTTATAACAACCGTGTTGTGTCCCTCGGGACGTTTTCTGTATTTCTCGTTTTCCGGGAGCGACGAATTATAATCCTCCGAGCCGAGTGCCTGCGCCCATCTTACGCCGTTTAAGTCAAACACAAAATCGCCGTTGTCGTTGTGCGCGTGATAAAACGTCGTCGGACCGCCGTGCGACGCAAAAAACAGTGCGTCGTAGTCTTTGTAGTCACCGTGAACCGAGAAAAGTTCAACACCCTCGGAATATTTAACCTTCGGAAGCTTTTCTATCTCGTCAACGCTTACCTCGGGGTCGTAGAAAAGCGCGTCCGCAACAAAAATCTGAACGTCCGCCATACGCGCGTCAAACGTTTTTTCAACCGTTGCCCTGCGCGCCGCCAAAAGTTCTTTTTGATTGAAGTGCTTGCCGAGATACCCCATCGGGTGACTTGCATATATCTTTTCGTCCGCCGCGTCGTGATAGTTGTAGTTTGCGACCATACTGCGGATTGCCATATTCGCAATGCCCGTTTCATACGCGCCGGGGAAAGACAGAAGATTAAATTCCGTGCCGTAAATGTTTTCGAGCGTTGCACACGAATACATAAGCGAGCGCGAAACGTGATACCAGTAGTTACTGCTCTCTGCCCACACGCCGTCGGGATATAAGTTTTTCATTGTATACTCAAGACTTCGGATAGTGTTGCTCAAATAATCGGAGCAGATTTCGGGATAATCACCCATAAATGCCGCCGCCATACACACACCGCCCGAATTTACCCAGGTGTTGAAGTTACTGTACCATTTAAGGCAAAGGCTCGGCATAACGATTGTCAAGTCGTTGTTTGTAACACTCTTTGCGGGTATTCTGCAATAGAAAGCCTGCGGAAATACCGAAAGGAAAAGTCTGTATACGTTTGCCTTTATTTTTTCGCGCTGTGCCTCGGTGAAATAATCATAGCACCAGTCATACGCAACCGCAATGGCAGTGCCGAACGAACCGCTGTCAATAATGTGTATCGGGTTTAAATCAGGGAAATTTTCAAGTGCATCAAGCTGTTTTAAAGCATATTCCGCATATTTTCCGTCGCCCGTTAACTGATACGCAAATCCCACAAGCTGCATACGCGATTCCAGTATGCGCGCCGTGTTTAACATTCTTATACTGTCGTCATACACATATGTGCGGATTTTCTGCTTAAGCGTCATATCCGCCTGCGCGATTAAATCGTCGGCAACCTTTTTCATATACGCGTCGGTTTTGTATAATTCTCTTATTCTGTCAAAATCCTTATCAGACGCAAGAACCGAAATATGATGCTTTCCGTCCTCATTCATCTTGTTGTAGCCGTCAAGAAGGCTCTGCGCACTCGGACGGTCGAAAAGCATATAGTCGCTCAAATACTGAAGATTGCTCTGAAAATCAACATATCTGTATGTATCGTTCCACGTGTTTTCGGGCGTATAACGCTTGTGATACGGCACTTCTTTTGAATTGTCAAAGTATATTTTCGCCTTTGACGTCACAATAAGCCCGTTTGTGTCGTCGAAAACGTTAAACCCGAGAACTTTTTGCGCCGCGTCTTTAAGCGGAATTAAGTCCGCGCCGTTATCATTTTTTATACAGGTTACCGCAAAGCTTTTGCCGTCCGATTTTACAACGCCGTTATCCAATTCCGCATTTTTGCCGTATGCTTTATTAAACTCGGCAATCGGAATGTAAAACTCACCGTCTTGATATATTCCCTTTTGTTCAAGCTTATATTTTTTGCCGTTTGAAAATGCCGTGTTTGAAAGATAGTCAAACAAAATCTTACCGTCCAAATCATCGGCAATGTTTTTGTCAAACTCAAACATTGAGGTGTTAACCTCGGTAACGTCGTTTTCGTTTACTACAAACGGCTTGTCAAAGCCTGTAATTTCAACGTTTCGGCATTTTAACTCGCCCGAAAAAGCGCCCGAACCGCACGCAATGCGCACAACGTTTAAATTTTTGATTTTGTTTGTAAGGCGCACATTCTTTGCGACCATACGGTAATTGTTGTATGTCCAGCCGTTGCCCGTTCCGAAAAATACCGTGTTTGTGCCGTCGTTTAGGTTAAGGTACATTGTAACCTTAAAGCACGCGCCGTTTGCCGCCGCATTTGCAAATCCCTGTGTTCCCGAAATCGTAACCTTCCGTCCGCTTTCAATTTTCACGGGATACTCGTTAATAACGGCGGCTGATGACGTATTGTCCCTCAGCATAAAAATCTGCGCGGTCGGGTCGGAGTCGAAATCCGCCGAAAATTCACCGCTGATTTTAAAGTATTTATACTGTTTTTTACTTTTGTAGCCCTTAAAAATATTAAGGTTAACGTCGATATACGCGTCATCCGCGGTTTTCTTTCTGAAAATCAGCTTGTCGCCCTTGTTAGGGTTTTTATAGTCAAATTCCTCCGACGTTATCTCGTTTGTTTTGGGATACATTTTTACATTGTTAGCATATTTCGTCTGTCCTGCCCATGTGCTGTGAAAAAACGTGAAATCGCCTATATCGTCGGTAAACGAGAAAAATTCCTCGCCGTTTTCGTCGTTTGATACGGCGCTCTGCGCATAACTGCTGTTTTTAACGCTCTGCGCTGTCCACGGGAAACCGCCCTCATAAAGCGAAATATCGTCAATGTAAAGGTTGTTTTCGCTGTCCTCCTGTTTTTCAATTATAAAACTGTCGGGTTTTACCGCGCCCGATATTTTCCAGTCCTCAACACAAAGGCGCTTGTTGACATATGCCGAATACGTTCCTGTTTTTAAGTTTACGGCAATGCTTATTTCGGTGAGTTTGCCGTAAAAAGTGTTGTTTTCAACTTCGGCGTTTGCGGTGACGCCCGAAATAACCTTGCCCTCTTTTGTTTTTATTTCGTTGTCCTCGATTTTCAAAATACTGCACACCGTGCCGTTGTTTGCAGCCGAGATATTTGCGTTTGTCTTGTTTTCCGCGCCTATTTTAAAGTCGATATAATATTTCTGCTCTTCTGTTTTCACAGGCACGGTAACGGTCGTTTTTGCGCCCTTTATCACTTGCAGAACGCGTCCGCCGTATGCCGAATTTAAAACGCGCGCCTTTTCGCCCTCTGCCTTAAAGCCGTCGGGTATGCCGTTTATCGGTGCGGAATCGAAATTTTCGCTGTATACCGTGCGCGTTTTGCTTACCGCGTATACCGGCGCAAACTGCAAAGACAAAACAAGCGTTAAAAAAGCGCAGATACATTTTGAAAAAGTTTTATTGAATTTCATATGCATACACCTCCATCGGGGCCTGAGCGTTAAGACGTGCCACGATAAAACAGTTATCGTTGCCGAACGATTTGTAATCTTTAAGCTGTGACGGCGTAATCGGTCTTATTTCATCTCTTTCTTTGTTTATAATGCCGATATTTGCCGTGTTAAGCCTTATATTTATAAGATTTTCAAAAGAATAGTCATACGAATTTGCCGTTTTTGTTTTGGATATGTAGCCGTAAATACCGTCGGTATAATACAGTGCGCCGTACCAGTAGCTTATATTGTTTAAGCCGTCGTAGTTTATGCCCGAAACGGTTTTTGTGCACGGCGAAAGGGTTTTTGCGTCAAACACCAAGTCTATAAATTTCACCGTGTTGTCGGCATCTAAAGTCACCTGAACAATATCGCCCGGATTGAGCGCTTTTTCAAGCTGATTTTCCGCGTCGGCAGGCATATACAGTTTTTTATATTCGCCCGCCGAATAAACATACAAAACCTTGCCGTCGTCGCCGTTCGGCATTGCGCCGTTTCGTATTTTTTCTATCATATAATTCGTTCTGCTTTTCACCGACTTATCCTGTGCGACAACAACGCCTGCCGTGCCGTTTTCAGATAAATCGTAAACGTCGAATTTATATTTGTAACCCGAATACAGGCTCGATTTGTCAAGAACCGCAAAATCCTTTTCGTCATCGTCCTCGGAAACACGGAGAATAACCGACGAGCTGACGTTGAAATACGGCATACACGACTGACCGCCCGAACGGTATGTAAACTCGGTCACTTCTTTTCCGCCCGACGTAAATTTATACTGCATAAGGCAGTTTTCAATGTCCGACGGCTCTTTGTATTCATAAACCGTTTCCGCGGTGTCGATAACACTCACCGTGCCGTCTTTGCCAAGCTTAAATTTGATAAGCTTTGACACGTTCGCGTTCAAAACAGGCAGAATGTCTGCCTTTTTTCTGCTTGATACACCGTCTACCTTTGCCCTTTTGACGCTTAACGTTTTAAGCACACCGCCGAGGGTGTAAACCTCAAACTTCACCTCGTCGTCCGCCTTGTTTTCCGGCTCGGTAACTTCGGTTAAATACCCGTACTGCATCTGTGACGAAAAACCGCTTAACGCGACAATATCGTTATTTAACCCCAGTGCAAACGAATAATTTTCGTTTAACTTCATAATGTCGGAACAGTTTCTTTTTGCGTAATCGGTAAGGGTGTATTTTTCGCCGTTTATGTAAATTTTGCCGTCCGCGTCCTTTGCCTCAAGCGTGCCGTCAAGTGTGCCCGACACCTTTTTAATCAGCGCAAAGCTTAAATCCTTCGACTGCGCGGCGGCGATAATTCCGCCCTTTTCCAAGTCGTCGATTTCCTCCGGTTCACCGTCCGCGCCGTATATTTCAAGCACAGCGCCGTTGTCTTCAGTTCTGAAAATGTTTTTCTCACCGTTGTTTATGTCCGAAATGACAACGGGATTTTTCTGCACGCTGTCAACCGTCAGATATTTGTAATCGTATACAAAAACATATTCGTAATTGTTGTCGTCATCATTGTCGAGGAGCAAAACGCGCGCATAGTCGCCGTTTATATCGTCAAGCGAAAACGTGCCGACCGTTCTGCCGTTATACACATATCTTGCGCCGACGGTTTTGTAACTTTTCTCTTTGCCGGAATTTTCCGTTTCAACCGTTATTTTGCCGAGTGAAAATTCTGTTATACCGTCCGCATCAAATTCCAAAACAGCGTTTTCCCTCTCAACCGTAAAGAGCGCGTCGGACGTGCCTTTTTTGTAAAACACGCGCACGTTTTTGCCCAAAAGACCGCTTGTTCCGCCGTCGTAATTATACATTTTTCCGTCAACGGTGATATATCCGTCCTCCTCCGCGTCTGCACTGTCCGACGGCGAAATGTTTGTCGAGATGACAATTCCCTCCGCGCACAAAACCGAATACAGCCTTTCAAGATACGTTTCGTCGGTGTCCTCAAAATGCGCAAAACCGTTTTTATATTCCGTCAGCATAAACGACGAGCAAAGAAGATTGTATAAAAGCACAACCGCGTCCCTGTCCGAAAACGTTTCACCGTTTTGTCTGCCGATAAGCTTTAACTCGGAGGCGCATTTTAAATATCCCGCGGGATAACCGCCCTTATATTCCGCAGCATCGGCATAGCCAACGGCGCAAATGCACATTTTAACCGCCTGTGCAAACGTTATGTTTTCGTTCGGGTTAAAATTTTCGCCCGATGCGATAATGCCTGCCTTATATGCCTGATATATTTCGCCGTAATACCCGTCGTTTTCGCTTACGTCCTTAAACGGAAACGCGCTTTTGTCGGTCAAATCCGCGCCCTGTGCTATGCGCATAACGTTTACAAGCGCTTTTGTAAACTGCGCCCTTGTAACGTCACCGCTTTCAAAATACTCGCCCGAAAGGTTTTTAATCACCGCGCTTGCCTCATAAAAATCGTCGCTGTCGTCCGCATCAAACGCAAAGGATGTGAAAGATACCGACGTGCAAATCAAAAATACGGCGGTGATAAGCGAAATGTATTTTCTGATATTCATTATCATAGCCATTCCTTTCCTCAAGTTTACAACATCTTTTCAGCCTCGGTGCACATAAGCACAAACGCGCCCGTTCCGTGCAAATCGTTGGTCACGGTGCGTCTTTCGATATAATGCCTGTAGTCGCCCTCATCAATGCACGTGCCGACCGAAACGTTTTCAATAAGCATTTGTTCGCCGTCGTATTTTAATCTGCCTATAAGCGCGTCATACGCTTTTTTTGCGTCGTCAAGATAATCTTTTGAAATTATGCCGAGGCGCACCGATTTGAACAAAGCATATGTAAAAAGGCAGGAACACGACGTTTCGCACCAGTTGTCCTCAGCGTCGGGACGGTCGAGCACCTGACACCACAAACCCAAGTTATTTCTGTATTTAAGCACCGCTTTAAGCGCGTTTGCCTCCATTTCGGCAAGCTTTTTATATTCCTCCGACCCGGGATTTAAATAATCCATAATATCCGGCACCGCAACGGTAAACCAGCCCATCGCGCGCCCCCACACCGTCGGGGAAAGTCCGTTTTCGCCTGCCCATTCAGCCTCACCGCTGTCGTCCCAGCCGTGATGCAGAAGTCCTCTTTCGTCGCGCATATTTTCATACATCAAAATTGCCTGATTAACCGCTTCGCAAAGAGCGGATTTTTCATTTTTGAACTTTGAATACATCGCAAGAAACGGCCCGATCATATACAAACTGTCCAGCCACATTTGGTTCGGCGTGACGCTCATATGCCAAAAACCGCCTTTGGAATTTCTTCCCCAGTCCGGCACTTTTTCATATATATAATCAATCGCTTTTCTGTATCTTTCGTCGCCTGTTTCCTTATATAAATCAAACAAAAGTATTCCCGGCTGTTTGTGGTCGAACGTTTTGGGTACAAGCGTCATAACGCGCGTAACCTCGTCTGTGTCATACGGACGGTTGTATCCCAGAATTGTGCCGTCGGGAAAAATATAGCTGTCAACCCATTCTTTAATATAGTCAAAATATTTTTTCTCGCCCGTTTGAAAATACACCCTCTGCATACCCGACAAAAACACACCGCCTATGTAGAAAAACGTGTTCATTGTGGGAAGGTCGGGCGCCTTGTATTTTTGCATAATTGTATCGCACGCCGTTTTTGCATAATCTATCGGTCTTGTCATTTTAATATCCCCCGTAATGTTTATTTTTTCGTCCGCGCGACTACCGCCGCGGCCTCTGCCCTTGTGATGTTTCCTTTGGGCTTAAATGTACTGTCGGAATATCCGCTCAAAATTTTGTTTTCGTAAAGTGCATTTACAGCCTGCACGGCATAATCCGAAATTTCGTCCGCGTCGGAAAATAAGGCGTTTTTATCCGCGGAAAGGTTTAAAATTCTGTTAATCATCACCGACGCGTCCTCGCGCGTGATAAATCCGTTCGGGTTGAATATACCGTCGTAACCCGTTATAATGCCGGCGCTCTTTGCCGAGCATACGCTCTCATAAAACCAGTCAGATGCCGAAACATCGGAAAATCCGCAGTCCGCACCGCCGTTTATGCCGAACGCCTTGCACGCGATTTTTGTAAATTCCGCACGCGTTATGCTGTTGTCGGGCTTAAACGTGTTGTCGGAAAATCCGTTTATTATGCCGTCGCCGGCAAGAGCTTTGATGTAATCTTTCGCCCAGTGCTCCGAAATATCCGAAAAATCGCTCTTTGTGCTGTCGGGCAAAATCGGCTGAACGTTTGCACTCACTCCCGACGATACCCTGTTTGACGAACCTCCGCCCGAGGACGGTTTTCCGTCGGCCGGATTTGCCAAGCCGTTTGCAAGGCTCAAAAATACACCGTCAATTTCGGAAAGCGTGTCGGAGTCCGATATTTTTGAAATCATTTCAAGAAAAAGACTTTCTTTTTTGTAGCTGTCAAGCTTGTTGAAATCGGTCATATCGACCTTGCGCGATACCGCGTTTGCAAGATAAACCTTTGAAATTTCCTCCGCGGTTTTGCACCCCTTTATTTCGGCGATTTCAAAAATATTTAAAAGCGTTTCGCTCAAATCCAAACCGATATTCTGCGATTTTGCCGAAAAAAGCTTATCCGCCGCGTCAAAACCGTTCTCGGGAAGAGTGCCGAACGTGTTTTTATAATCAACACCGAGATATGCCGTGTATTCGGTCAAAAACTCATAAAACGGAACTTCTTTTGCGTTGTAACGCGAAAGCGCCTCGGCAGTGAAATATGCTTTTATAAATTCATCTTTTGTGTAATTTGTTTTTTCGCCGAAAACATATCCGCATATTTTTTCGCCGTGAGTTGAAAAAATTTCATTATCAATGTTAAAATTCGTAAAATTTTCAACCGCATCTTTTAGTTCCGACGCGGATTTTGCGCTGTTTATCAATGCCAAATCGGTGTCAAAGCTGTCGTCCGCAATGCCGATACGGCTGACGCATTTTTTGCCGTTGTCATACGAAACAAGCATATACTGCCCGTTTTCAAAACCGTCGGGGAGCGTAAATTCCAAAGCCGCATTCCCGTCCTCGTCCGTTTCTTTTGATATGTAAAACGTGTTTTTTATTGTGCCGTCCTCAATCTTGATATTATCTTTTTCCGCGCCGTACGGCATAATCACGGCGGCTGCAAAATTCCTCTCGTAATCGGGCGATACGCTTATGTCCGCCGACACTGTTTTGCCCGAAATTTTGTTTACCGTTATCTGCGCGGACGCCGAATATGACGAAAAGACAAACAAAAGTCCAACGCACAAAGCCAAACTCTTTTTCACTTAAAAACCTCCCTTATCCCTTTACCGCACCAATCATAACACCTTTTGTGAAATATTTCTGTATAAACGGATACAGGCACAAAATGGGCAGTGTCGAAATTATGATAATCGCATATTTTATAGTTTCGCCCACAAATTCAAGCTCGCCCACGTCCGCACCGCCCGTCATTGCAGAGGTGTCGTTGTTGATAAGAATTTCCCTCAAAACCAGCTGGAGCGGATATTTCGGACGGTCTATCAAGAACAGCATAGCGTTAAACCACGCGTTCCAGTTTGCAACCGCATAGTACAAAATGATAACCGCAATGCTCGCCTTGCTTACGGGAAGAACGATTTTGAGCATAATGGTAAGATGGTTTGCGCCGTCAAGCTTTGCCGACTCCTCCAAACTGTCGGGAACAGACGCAAACGCGACGCGCAGTATCATCAGGTTAAACGTGTTAACCGCCGTGGGCAGTATCAGCGACCACAGACTGTTTTCCAGTCCCACCGACTTTACAACGAAGTAAAACGGTATCATACCGCCGTTTAGAAACATTGTGATTATTATGTATATAGAAATGATTTTTTGATATTTAACGTTTTTTCGCGATAAAAAATACGCACCGCATATTGTCATAATTATATTTACCGCAACGCCGAAAATCAGCACAAAAAGCGTGTTTGAATATCCCTTTAAAAGCATAGGATTTTGAAATGCCGACTTGTACGAGCCGAATGTAAACCCGATACTGTGCCACAAAACGCCCTTGTGCGACACAAATTCCACAGGGTCGCTCAGCGACGCGAACAGCACGTAAAGCATAGGATAAATCATAACAACCGCAACGAGCGTCTGCAAAACTATGTTAAATGCGTCAAACGCTCTGTCGCCGACGCTTTTTTTAATTTTGTTCATTCTTTTTACCCCTTTCTTCCGGCTCTACCACAACCCTGTGTCGGTCATTTTTCTGCTGACGGTGTTTGTCGTAATCAGCAAAATCATATTAACCGCCGAATTGATAAGTCCCACCGCCGCACTGTAGCTCCAGTTTTGGTTTGAAAAACCCATTCTGTAAACGAGCGAGGATATAACGTCGCTCCTGTCGTAAATTGCGGGATTGTAAAGAAGAATAATTTTTTCGTATCCCACGCTCATTATTCTTCCGACTCTCAAAATAAACATTGTTACAACAGTCATTGCAATGGAGGGCAGAGTGATTTTCATAATTTTTGCAATTTTTCCCGCGCCGTCGATATCCGCCGCCTCGTAAAGCTGGGGGTCGATATTCATAAGCGCGGCAAGGTATATAATGCTCTCCCAGCCTATGCTCTGCCAGATGTTTGACACAACGTAAATCGGCAGAAACATTTTGCTCTGCGAAAGCATACTCGAGCCGTTACCCGTGATTTTCGCAAAAACACTGCCGATAATTCCGTCCGGCTCGACAAACGTTTTTATCATACCGCATATTACGACAAGCGAAATAAAGTGCGGTAGATAGGATATTGTCTGAATTGTGCGCTTGAAATATTTTCCGTTAAGCTCGTTTATTAAAATTGCCATAATAATCGGCGCAGGAAACTCAAACACAAGGCAGGAAAGGCTTATGCGAAGTGTGTTTGTCACAACTCTTGCAAAATCGGGCGACTTAAAAAAGTTTATAAAATGTGTAAGTCCCACCCAGTCGCTTCCCGAAATTCCGCGCCTCGGCGAGAAATCCTGAAACGCCATAAGCAAACCGTAAAGCGGCATATAGTGAAATATAAAATAGTAAACAATCACGGGCAGAACGATAAGATACAAAATTCCGTTTTTCTTAAATTCTCTTTTCATTCCCGAAATTCCGCGGTCTTTATCCAATGTGCCCGAAATTTTTCTTTCAATGCTTTGCATACCGTTACCCCTTATTTTATTTGTTTAAATATCTGTCATAGGCAGACTGGCGCATTTCAAGAAGTCTGTCTATGCCTCTTTTGTGAAGCTGTTCAATCATTTTGTCGTAATTTTCAAGCGGTTCTGCGCCGATGATAAATTTCATCATCATTTCATCAAAATACGTGTCAATATCGTTGTTGAGCTGTGCAAATTCGTTAAGCTCTTCGGTTTTTACATAAAGATTGGGAAGCGTGTGTTCGTACGCCTCGGTATTCGACCAAGTTTTCAGCGCGCTTTTCTGCTCGTCGAGCGCCGCATACTGTTCCATATATCTTACGTCCTGAATAAACGGGCCTGCGTCGTATGAACGCGCGTAATTCGAGAGCGCAACAGTCATAGACTTGTTTTCGGGATTTTTCAAAATAAGGTCGGTATATTTGGGATAGCCGTTCTCCATTTTGTAGCTTACGCCCTCAATGCCGAAATTGTATAACATTCTGCCCTCGTCGCTGTAGCCGTAGTCGAGGAATTTAATCGCCGAATCCATATCTTTGCACGAGGTGGAAATCGCGTCAAACGACCTTGCGGTGGGCGTAACCTGAATTTGATACACGCCGAATTTTGCCGGTTTGCTTAAATCCGACGTCGGGAAAGGCGCACCCTCAAGCGAAAAGCCCTCCGTTTTTGCCGCCGCCATCCATTTGCCTATGCCCGAGCCGACCGAGCCGGACGTTGCACCGCTGAAACCGTTCAAAATGTTTGTTTCTTTCGCTTTTCCGTCAAGTGTGGTAAAACTCTGGTCGATAAGACCTTTTTTATACCAGTCGCGCATTTTTACTATAAATTCTTTAAACTGCGGGTCGAGCGGACCGAATTTCACCTTGCCGTCCTCGGCATAATAGTCGCTCGTCGCGTCAAATCCGCTTGCAAAATAATCAACCGTCAAAGCCGAAAACGGGGATTTTGCGCCTTTTTTGTCTTTAAACGCGGTGAGCACCGTTTCCCACTCGTCTATATTTCGGGGAATTTCAAGACCAAGCTCTTTGAGCCAGTCGCCCCTTAAAATAAGTCCCGTCGAGTATCCGAGGCTCTTGTCACCGCGGATAAACGGGAAAGAAAATACTTCCTTATTATCGGTTGTAACCATTTTATATATTTCTTCGTTCGCGTCGAGATATTTAAAAAGGTTAACCGCCTTGTCACGGTATTTGCCTATGTCGGTAATAACTCCCTCTTTTATTGCCTTTGCCGGACCGCCGGGATATGTAACCCAGTTATATTCGATAATATCGGGAAGGTCGGTCGATGCAACAAGTATGCTGAATTTTTCACTTTCCTGTCCCTGGGGCGGATGAATGTAGTTAACCTTTACCCCCGTGCGTTTTTCAAGCTCTTTTGCAAGCTCTGTTTCGCCGTAGTTTGATGTATAAAGCGCCATATTGCTTGTAAGAGGCATCCAGCACGAAATTTCTCCGCCGCCCTCTTTGCCCGTCTGCTTGTTTTTTCCGCACCCTGCAAGTGACGAAATGAGCATTATGCCGGCCGCCGCACCGCTGACGCATCTTAAAATTTTTGTTTTTGCTTTTTTCATATTCATTTCCTCCGCGATATGATATTTTATGATTTAATTATATCAAACCGCCGTGCAAATAAACAAGTGACCCTTTTTCTTATTATGTGCCATTTTTTAAAAAACGCCCTGTTTACGGGGATAAATATGCCTTAAAACGACAAAAAGACCGTACTTTTTAAAAAAGTACGGTCACAGAAAATGTTTAATTTTTACTTGTAATCGCCGAGATAATCAACATTCTTTTCAAATATTTCGTCACACATATTCCGTATTTCGTCAAGGCTCAGCACTGCCGACGAAAGAGGGTCCATATAAACAGCTTCGTAAACCATTTCCTTGCTTTTTTTCATAGCTGCCTCGACAACAAGGTTTTCTATTCTCGCGGTTGTGTTGACCAAAATTGCAAGATGTTCGGGCAGATTTCCCGCTATCGTGGTTTTAAATCCCATAAAATCGGCAACAACCGGAACTTCAACGCACGCGTCGTACGGAAGATTGGGAATTGAACCGTGGTTGAGCACATTTCCGTTAAACACAAACGGCTTGCCGTCGCCGAGGCGCGCATTGAAAATGTTCGCCGCGTATTCAATGCTTTTTTCCTTATCTATGCCTTTTTCCAAAAATTCGTCATACTGCTTTTTGGTATTTGCCTTTCTGTCAAGGCGGAGATTTAACGAAAACGCATATTCGCCCGGATTCCAGTTTGTGCCGTGCGTGCAGTATTTTTCAATCAAATCGGGACGTTTTCTGAACCACTGGTTATATTCGGAATTGTGTCCGCTCGACTCGGTGACGTAATATCCAAGCTTTAAAAACATCTCGTTTCGTACAATTTCTTTATTGTAAAATTCCTCGTCTTTGAGTTTTTCGCGCAAAAGAGGATAAAGGTCTTTTCCCTTGTGCTTCAGCACTGTGTAAAACGCCTGGTGGTTTACGCCCATACATTTATAAACAATTTCCTCTTTCGGAATTTCCAGCCACTCGGCAAGCATTTTAACCGTGCCCTGTACGCTGTGGCAAAGTCCCGTAACTTCAACGTTTGAGTGCTTTTGCATAGCTCCGCAAAGCATAGCCATAGGATTTGTGTAATTTAAAAACACCGCATTGGGGCAGTATTTTTCAATGTCGGCGCAAATATACAGCATAAGCGGAATGTTTCGCAGAGCGCGGAAAATTCCCGAAACGCTCCTTGTGTCGCCCACGTTTATGTCAACGCCGTATTTTTTGGGAATTTCAATTTCGTGGCGCCAAATGTCAACATCGCCGTTGAAAACCGTGCACAAAACGCCGTCCGCGCCTTTGAGCGCCTCAATCCTGTCAGTTGTCGGGGTGATTTTAACCCTCGGGCACTCCATAACCTCCGCGATTTTTTCGCAGACGTGCGTGATGTTTTTAAGATTTTCCGCGTTTGTGTCCATAAGCGCAAATTCCGCGTCCTTAAACGCCTCAAACGTCAAAAGGTCGCGCATACAGCTTGTGGTAAACTGCAAGCTTCCGGCGCCGATAAAAGCAAATTTCATTTTTCACCGCTCCTTGTATTTTTTTCTTCATTTTAATATGTGCCTAAAAATTTTACAATGGATTTTTTTAAATTTTATATGGACAATTATGCTGTTGACACATTATCAAAAACGTGTTAAAATTATGTAAAAGGAGATAAAATTATGCAAAAATATTATACCGAAAGGCAGGATAAAACAAATTTTTCATCGGCAAAATTTTTGAGTATAAACAGCTGTGAGCGGTCGCACCTTACAGGCAATCCGTACACCGTGCTGAGAAGCCGCGGACGCGTGGATTTTCAGATTATTTACGTTAATTCGGGCGTTTTAAAGGCAGAGGCGGACGGCAAAAACATACTCGCAAAAAAAGGCGACGTTATAATTTACAAACCGCACGAAAAGCAGTGCTACACCTTTGATATGCCCGATATTGAAACATATTGGGTGCACTTTTCGGGCATAGGCGCGGAGGAAATTTTAAAGCGCGCGGATTTATGGATAAAATCGGTGTATACACTTACAGGCGGACACAGAATAACCGAGCTTTTTGACGAAATGATAAAAGAGAAAACGCTCAAAAACCGCCGGTACGAAATGATTTGCGAGGCAAAACTCATTGAAATAATCGCGGAAATTTCGCGGTTTGCAACGTCCGGCACAAACGCGGAAAAGCCGCCGCAAAAGCTTATTTACGGCATAATCGAAAAAATGCGCGGTGACTTTGCGCAAAACATACAAATTGAGGAGTACGCAAAGCTTTGCGGATTGAGCCGTTCGCGGTTTGAGCATTTGTTCAAGGAGGTGACAAACCTCACACCGCACGGGTATCTGACAAAAATTCGGCTCGACAAGGCGTGCTATCTGTTGTCGAACACAAATCTCAACGTTTCGGAAATCAGTGATATGACGGGTTTTGCCGACCCGCTTTATTTCAGCCGTCTTTTCCGCAAAAAATTCGGCACACCGCCTAGCGGATACAGAAAAAAATATGAAAAATTTTTGTAAGAATTGCATATATCACACTTTGGTATGATGACAAACCGAAAAAAGTATGATATAATATCTCTATATTGTAGTATTATTATATATAAATTTAAAAATATTATAGGAGGAAAAACACACAATGACAAAACCAAACAGACTAATCAGTATTCTGTTGTCGGTGATAATGCTTGTTTCGCTGTTTCCGCAAGCGATATTTGCCGCCGACAATCCTGTCGCAAAAATAGGCAGTACAGAATACGAAACCCTCGAAGATGCGTTTGAGGCCGCATTTGGTGAAGCGGTTACAATCAAACTGCTCAACAATGCCGTATTGCAAGCCGGTGTAGATATATACACTGCCTTGACAATAGATATGCAGGGGCACTCCATTTCCGCAGTGAACGACGATATCTTAATAGATATTGCGACTTCTCCCGGAGATAAGGTTGTCTTTAAAAACGGCGTATTAAACGTCAATTTGTCAGTTACCGACGCCGACACAACAATCACCGCACCTGACGGCGAGGATTTCGCCGTTAACGGAACGGTGTATGTTGATGACGAATCGGCAAGCTTAAAAATAAGCGGTGCAAGAGTCGGCATAAACGGCACATTTAAAACCTCTTCTCCCGACATTGACATATCGGGAACAATAAGGGCAGTTGACCTTGCCGAAGAAATCACACTTCTCGGCGGCAACAGTTCCAACAAAATTGTCGGTGCAGCCGAAATCGGCGGAACACTGTCCGACGTGCAATATACACCCGATGAATACGGCTACGGTACATATATGGTGGGCGATACACCTGCAAAACAAATAAAAATCGAAGAGGCGGGCGACGAGCCTGCAAAGCCTTCGCCGACCGTTTCGCCCGAAGGTGTAAAAATTTACACAGGTCAAGAGGGAACATTTAATATAACCTTTGACAGTGATGAAAAGCTTGAGGCTTACGTGCAAAAAAACGGACTTGACGATATAACGGCAACTCTTTCGGAGGATCAGAAAACCGTTACAGTATCTGTTTCAAAAGATTATGTGCCGAAAGATCCCGATAAAATCGACATAGGCGAAACATTTACGCTCTACGTTCACGTTGTCGGTGACGCATTGCGCCAAGCTAAAACGGAGTTTACCGTTGTTAAATGCAGTCACCCCAAGGACAAAATAGAAGATGACGAAAGCGATGCAACAACCTGCCGATGCACAATCTGCGGTATAAATATGGTTAAGCTTTCCGCAACCGATTTGTCAGATTGGTCGTGGACTAACCAATACTTTGAAACCATAGACGAGGCGATAAATGCCATACCTGCTTTCGACGATATTGCAAGACTTGATGACGGCAGTCCGCGCTATCAGTACGAAGTGCGTATATATGAAGATATTGTGCTTGATCACAACCTTGAAGTGAAGGACAAAACTTTCTACTTTGCTTCGGGCGATACGAGCCTTCACGCTTCTAACTATAAATACCAGCTTTCATTTACAAACGGTTACTCTATGATAATATCAAGAGATACAATAGACCCTAAAAACAACGTGTGCCTCTACCAGTTTAATAATAGTATAGGAAACATTACGCTCGGAAAGAACGGATATCTCAAATCCCATCCGGGTCCTACCATTGACAAGCTGACATTGGCGGACGAATCCGCCGATATCAGCGGATTGAAAGACCCCAATTATGGCGAACCTATGGTCAAAATTAAAAAATTGAGCGTTACTGCGCCGGACTGCACATTGGCAGACTTTCTTGAATATGATGATATAACGCTTGGTTACCGCGGATATTCCTATATTGATTCCCGTAATGAGTACGCATTTGATTACTTTTATAACGAAACATACCAGAAATATATAGATAACGTTGTCATAGCGGAGGCGCCTATACAAAAATTCACCGTCAAGCTTGACGAGGCGAGTAAAAACGCGGTTTATCCCGACGACGTTATAATCAACGCAAGTGTTAAAAGCGGAAACGCGACATATACGGTAGACTTGCCGAGAAATTTGACGTGCGATTGGACTGAGAGCAAACAAAGCAGCAAAAACTCCAAACTCACTTTAAGCAAAGTTCCGGCAGGAACATACGATAATATCATCGTTTATGCAGTAGGAAACGACGGATATAGAATCGGAAAATATGTATCCGTCACGGTAGGGAAAAAATCTATCGAAAATAACAACGACATAACGATTAAGATAAAGGGAAAAGACGCACCTTACGAACTCACGTACGCTCCGGGCATACAGGTTAAAGAAAGCGATGTTCAGGTGTTTGACAACGGTGTTGACGTTACAAGCTTTTTTGACATCACCGTTCCGAAAACGGTACTCTTCCCCAACACGGCTTACAATGTCACAGTTACAGCAAAAGCCGACGGCAGTTATTCGGGAGAAAGAACCGTTAATTTTACTTTGGTAAAAGCTACACCCGCAGCCGGCAGAGATTTTGTTGTTACACTGCCCTCATCGCTTGTTTACGACGGAACACCGAAAAGTGTAACTTTCGGTTCCGCTGTGGGACTTAAAGCAAGCGAAATAGGATATGCAAAAAAACTGCCGGACGGAAGTTTTGACCTTCCCACGGCAGAAGCGCCGACAGAACCCGGAACATACAAGGTTTATGTAATAATCAATTCAACACCCACCTACAATGCATATAACGACTGTGCGGCGGAATTTACAATAGAAAAAGCGGACGTTAAGTATGAATATTCAATACCGTTTGAAGAAACATACGGCTATGAGGAAGACAAAAAAATCGCCGGAAGAGTTTTGCACGCAAACAGCATTGCAGCAAACGCAAAAGCGCCGACGGGACAGATAACGGTAAAATATGTTGCATCCGGCATATCCTCTGAACACAACGAAAGCGTAGATCTCAAAGATGACGGAAGTTTTGAATTTGATCTGCCGAATACGCTTACCGCAAATACAGCTCACAATTTTACAGTATATTATTCGGGCAACGTCAACTACGAAGATAAATCAGATGCCTGCCACACGGTCATCATCACCAAGTCACAGCTTAACAGTTTGAACGTTTCAGACACCGAACACAGATATTCGCCCGGTGTTGAAAGAAAAATAACGGTATCTACACCCGACTCAAAAAAGCTTACAAACGACGATTTTGACGTTAAATACTATCTCGTTGACGAAAACTCGGGCAAACTTGCGTCTGCAGAACCCGTAAGAAAAACCGTTTCGGCAAGCAGATATTTATATGTTGTTTCGCTTAACAGCGAAAGCGCAAAATGCTACTACCTTGCAAACGAATACACGGTAAACAGCACGGATATTCCCGATATGAATACCTATACAAACATTGGTTTTATGGACATCAAAGCGTCGAGCGACTTTTCGCAGAAACCCATTTCGTTTGCAAAGGGTATTGTAAACGTTAAATCGGGCGAAAAATTCACAAACACGCTTGCAAACGAAAACGCGTCAACGGTAACTTTCCATTCCTCCGACACGGACGTTGCGGAAATTGACCAAAACGGCGAAATCACCGCTAAAAAGAGCGGTACGGCGACAATCACCGCAACAAGCACAATGGAGGGCACAACTCCCGTTTACGCAAGCTGTACGGTTAACGTTAAAAAAGAACTTGCAAAAGACAGTTTTGAATTAAAAGCTGAAACAAAGTCTTACGACGGCTCAAAATATGCAACCGTTACGGCAACTTTGAAAGACGAATTTAAAGTTGACCCGACAGACGTTGTAAAAGCGGAAATCACTGCGAAATTTGACCAACCCAATGCAGGCGGCAGAACGGTAAGTTACGAAATTACGGATATTTCCGGCAAAAATGCCGACAAATACGTTTTGTCGGACAATGCAGACGATTTGAAAGGCACGCTGGACGGCACAATCGAAAAAGCGGTTGTTACGGTTATCTGCGCAAAGGTTACCACGCGCACATTTGACGGAACGGCACAGACAGTTGACGTATCGGCAATGGCAAACGGCAGAATTTTCGACCCGTCAAACTACACCGTTAAATACAACGGTGAAAATACGGCGGTCAACGTCGGCGAATACACAATAAGCATTGAACTTACCGAGAGCGCAGACGCAAATTACACGGTTGAACCGTTTAACGCGGTGCTCAAAATCACAAACGCGTCACAGGATATATTCGCGGTTGAAAACGTTCCCGAAAACGTTTACTACGGCGACACATTTGAAATTTCGGCAACCGGCGCGAACGGCGGCGTTGAATATGAAATCGTAAACGGTGCGGAATTTGCCGAAATCATCAAAGATAACGGAATTGCAAAAGTTAAAGTAAACGGCGTCGGCAAGGTGACAATTAAAGCGACAAGCAAAAAGGACGGCTACACCGACCGCACCGCAATTAAAACTTTTGAGGCGAAAAAGAGAATTTTAACACCGACGGCGGCAGCAACAAACAGAAAATACAACGGCGAAAACGGCGTTGAAGTTGAAATTTCTCTTGCAAACTTCGCAAACGGCGACACCGTTACGGCGAGCGCGTCGGGTTCAATGATAAATTCCGACGCAGGCAACGGCAAAATCGTTTACGTAAGCGGAATTACACTCAGCGACAGCGAAAAATACACACTCGGCACAAACAGCCTGCAGACAACTGTTGATATTTCGCCGATTGAAATTGAAAGCTTCACAATTTCGGCATCGGACAAAAAATATGACGGCACGGCTAACGCACAGGCAAACGTTGACAAAATAAGCAATGTAATCGAAAGCGACAAAGGCTTTGTAAGCATTGCCGGCACGGCGGAATTTGACGGCGCGGACGCAGGCGAAAACAAGACGGTTACATTCACCGCAAGCGGGCTTTCAGGCGCAAAAGCACAGAACTATACGCTCGGCGAAACATCTGCAACGGCAAGTGCAGCTATCGAACCTTTGAAAGTTAATTTCACAGTCGGTCAGACAACGTTTGTATACGACGGAAAAGACAAGGAAATAAACGTTTCCGCAACCGACGAAAACGGCAGAATTTTTAAAGATTTCAGCGTAAGCTACGATGCAGCACCCAACGAGGCAGGAACATACACCGCGACAATTTCAATCGACAGCACAAACTACATCACCGATCATGGCAGCATCACGGTGACGGTTGAAAACGCAACGCAAAGCCAGCTTGTAATCGCAGGACTTCCCGGAACTGTTGAATACGGCGACAGATTTAAACTCGAAGCTTTCGGCGGCGCGGACAACGGAACCGTTTCGTGGGAAGTGACCGACGGAAAAGCAAGCATAACAAACGACGGCGAAGTTTTTGTTGAAGGAACGGGCAAAATTGAAATCACGGCGGTTAAGACGAGCGACAACTACTCGGATATTTCGTCCAAAGTGATATTTACCGCAATGCCGAAAAACATCACGTTTGATTTTGACTGTCTCGAACAGACATTCGGCAGTACGCTCGGCAAAGTAAAGGTTATTCCGAGCGATGACAGAATTGCTGAAAGCAACTTTGAGGTAACATACGACGGCAGTGAGGAATTTCCGGCAAACGCAGGCAAATACAAGGTTGAGGTTAAAACATTAAGCCCGAACTACAAAGGCTCGGCACGTGCTACGCTTGTAATTGCCAAGGCACAGGCAACAGGCAAAATTCAGATAAACAATAAGTTTACTTACGGCGACGCAGTTTCGGCATCGGTTACGGATATTCCCGACAACACAAGCGCAAAAATCACATACGCAGGCACGAGAATTTACATTCCGCAGGAGGAAGCTCCGAAAAACGCAGGAAATTACACCGCGATTGCTGAAATCACGGGTGAAAACTACGAAACACTGACGGTTACAAAGAATTTCACAATCGAAAAAGCAAATCTCACCGTCAAAGCGCAGAACGCAAGCCGTGCATACGGTGACGCTAACCCCGTATTTAAACTTATATACGACGGATTTATAAACGGCGAGGACGAAAGCGTACTTTTATACGAACCCACCGCAACGGTTAACGCGAACGCGTCAAGCGCGGTAGGCGAATATAACATCACGATTTCGGGCGGATATGCCGAAAACTACAAGTTTGCCTACGACAACACAGGCGTGCTTGAAATTACAGGCGCGACAGATGCAAAGCTTTACATTACCGGCACAAGCTCGGCATATGTAAACGACAGCTTCAATCTTTCCGCATTCTACGGCAACACAAAGATAAATGCAACCTGGAAAAGCTCGAACACCGACGTTGCGGAGGTTGACGAAAACGGCACGGTTACGGCAAAAAGCGCAGGCACGGCAACAATCACCGCAACTGCCGGCGAAAACTACGGCAACGCGGAGGCAACATTTGACATCACGGTAAAACAGTCGAACATAACACTTGTTCCGACAGACACCGTTAAAATTTACAACGGCGAAAGACAGGAAATTTCGTTTGAACCCGTTTCGGGCTTTACTCCCGTAGTCGGAGAAAATGTTACGGTCAAATACGTTCTCACCGCCGACCCGACGGTTACAGAGCCGATTAAGGCAGGCACATACAGCGTAACCTACACGGTAACGGACAAAAGCTTTGTCGGCGGCGGAACGGCGACAATGTATATCACCAAAGCAAATATAACAGTAATACCCAAAAACATTACAAAGGTTTACGGCGACAAACCGATTTTCAGACTCGTACCGTCAATGCAGACCTCGCTCGTTTCCGACGATATTCTCTTATCGCTCGCGGAAAATGCAAGATTTAGCTGCGGTGGAACGGCAGAAAACGCAAAAGTCGGACAGTATGACATCGTTGTTGTTTTGGGAACATACGAAAACGAAAACCTCACATTCACGGTTGACGGAACGGGTACTCTTGATGTTACAAAGGCTCCCCTCACCGTTAGAGTTAAAGATGTAAGCTTTGAATACGGTGCGGAAATGCCGTTACTTGAACCTGAATTTACAGGATTTAAAAACAACGAAACAAAAGACGTTCTCGGCGGCATACCCGAATTTTCGTACAACGGAATAACAAACGTAAGCGACGCAAAAACGTATACGGAACAAACAAGCGTAAGCGGATTTACGTCGGACAATTACGAGATTGAATACCAAAAAGGAAACGTTACCGTTACACCGATAAGCGTTACGGCAAGCGCAGGCACAGCGAAAAAATCGTATCTTACAATTTTGCTTGACAAGGCGGTAAAAGGTCTTACAAAAGAAAACTTCACCGTTAAGGCAGGCGAAATTACAACAGAGCTTACAGACGTAAAAGAGAGCGCGGACGGCAAGACATACACGTTAAACGGAAGTTTTGCGGCCGGCGTGGAATACACAGTTGAAATAAGCTATGCAAACAACAATTACAGTATTATCGGAAACACCGTAAAACTTACTCCGTCAGGCTCATCGGGCGGAAACGGCGGTGGCGGCGGAAGCTCATCGGTATCGTCTTACACCGTTTCGTTTAACACAAACGGCGCAGATAAAATTGCAAGCCGGACTGTTAAAAAGAACGAAACGGCAAAAGAACCCGCAGAACCTAAAAAAGACGGTTTTGTGTTTGACGGCTGGTATTCCGACAAGAATTTGACGGTTAAATACGATTTTGCCGAAAAGGTGACAAAGAACATCACGCTTTACGCGAAATGGACTGAAAGCACAAATGATAACAGCGAAAAACAGATTATCCTCACAATCGGCAATAAAGACGCGCTTGTTTTCGGAACAGAGAAATCGAACGACGTTGCACCGAAAATCGTAAACAACCGCACAATGCTCCCTGCAAGATTTGCAGCCGAAAACCTCGGTGCGTTAGTTTTGTGGGACGAAGAAAAAGAGCTTGTGACAATAAAAGGCAAGAACCTTGAAACAAACGAAGATGTGGAAATTCTCATCACAATCGGCGCGGAAAACGCCGTTGTAAACGGCAAAGAGGTAAAACTCGACTCCCCCGCTTTTGTGGAGAACGACCGCACATATACACCCATACGCTTTATATCAGAAGAACTCGGCGCAAAAGTTGAGTGGATTGAAAGCGAACAAAAGGTTGTAATTACAGTAAAATAAGAAGCAAAACCAAAAATCCCGTCTGCATAACGCAGACGGGATTTTATTTTGCTTATTGCTTTTTTATTATTTTCACTTTTCTTATCAGTTTTCCTTATTTGTATTCATCTGTCTGTATTTTCCGGGGGTTATGCCCTCCAGCTTTTTAAACACCCTTATAAAGCCTATATCGTTTGAATATCCCACCATATTGGCGACCTGAAAAACGGTATATTTATCATTTTTCAAAAGCTCTTTCGCGTAGTCAACCCTCACGCGTGCGATATAGTTTTGCAGATTTTCGCCCTTATGCTTTTTAAAAAGCACCGACAAATACTGCCCCGTGATGTTAAATTCGTCCGCGATAACGGTGTTGCTGAGGTTGTTGTTCATATAGTGCGCGTCGATATATTTTTCAATATCCGAAATCATTTTCAGCGCACGGTTGGACTGAATGTCGCGGTAGTCGGTGATGTTTTCACAGCTTGCCGAAAGCGCGGTAATCGCCTCGTTATACGAATTTGCAAGACTCTCTATCCCCTTTTTGAGCGAGCTTATGCTAATTCCCACGCGCACCGAAAATTCCTTTGTCATAATGTCGGACAAAAGCGTGCAGACAAATTTAACGTCCTCGATAAACGCCTCCTCGTTCTCGTCCTCAACGTTTACCATAAATACGATATTCCCCGACGCATCAATAATTTTTTCGTACAGATAAAGCGTGTTGAAAAGCTCGTCCGCCATATTGTTTATTGCGTAGTAAATAACGCTTTTTTCGTCGTCGGAATAGCTTTTTATATCGCTTACGTTCACCACAACAACGGCATAATTTTCGTATATAAACGGCAGATTGTATTTTTTGAACATCTCGTCAATCGCCGCGGAATTTGCGCTGTTTGTCAGAATATCGCCCAGCGCGGCGCTTTTCATCTGCTCGCTTTGGCGCGATATAACCGCGTCCATTTTCTTGTTTTTTATGGTAAGGTCCTCAACCACCGAATGAATAAAATCCATCTCGTCGCGGCAGTCGTTTTCAAACGCGCCGTTTCGGCTGAGCTTGTCGATTACGTGCTTAATCGGCTGATAATTCTTCTTCAAAAGCATTTGTGCAATAAACACGCCGATAATTAAATATCCGAGCGAAAACAAAAGAACAAGGTGCTTAAGCTTTGTAATCTCGCTTAAAAACACGTCTTTTGAAAGTGCAACAATGTAAATCCAGCCGTTTTCGCCCGTCGATTTTGTGTATGTGAGCATTTCGTTTGTGTTTGAAAGTTCGATGATGTCACTGCTCTGCGAAAGATATTTGACAAGCTTTTTCGGGTCGGATTTCATCTCGCTTGAATTTTTGTAAATAACCTCTCCGTTTTTGTCGAGAATAAGCGTAAGCGCACCGTTTCCGCCCGAAATGGGGTTTAAAACCTTGCTGATTTTCTCGCCGTCAATGCGTATGAGAAGCTTAAAATCCGAACGTTTATAGTCGTTTCGCGGAAAACTCTGCGAATACGTGATATACGCGCCCGAAAGGCTGTCCGTCATACCCGTACCGCTGAATTTTTTGTAGTCGTAAACGTTTAAATACGACGACACAAAATCGGAATACTCCGTCTTTTTATACTGCGGATTTGAGTTGTAAAACGTTTTTGCGCTCATAACCTCCGAGCTTGACAAAACCGTTTCGTCCTTTGTTATGTATAAATAAACGTTGTCCGCAACGCGTGCGCGCGAACGGATTTCGTAAAGTATTCGGTTAAGCTCGATATAGTTGCTTCCCTTAAATTCGTCTATGCTCCGTCTGCCCTCACAAAGGTCCGCAATAACGGGGTTCGACTCAAAATTGTCGGCAATAAGCTCAACCTCAGTGATATAATTTTCTATGATATGCTTGGACTGTTCGAGCATAGAAATATTATACTGATAAAAATATTCTTTTTTGTCCTTTTCAAAACTGAAATATGCCGCGGCGAAAATCGTCAGCGAAAAACAGAGCAAAATCAAATATGATACAAAAAACTTTACAAACAGCTTGTTTTGACGGTAAAACTTTGATTTCAAAAATTTTCCCCTCCGTGCAAATGTGTATAGTTATATACTAATACAAAACGGGAGAAAAGTAAACTAAATTTTAAAATTTCCCTTTTTCCAGTTTATGTATACGTCAACGTCCGCGCCGATTTTGCAAATTACGGGTTTTTCGTCCTCACTTTTGCGCGCCTCGCAAATAAGGCTCACGGTTTCGCCGTTTTTCAAAGGATAATTTTCTATTCCGTGACGGCAGGTGAGGTTTACGTCCCACACAATTTTGTTCTCGCTGATATTGCCCTTTATGCCGAGGACGTATTCAATGAGTACCGCAACGGGCGCAAGTCCCGTCCAGCCGACAAAATCACCGCGCGCGGACGAGTTTTTGCCGAAGATGTCGGGCGCGTAGTTTTCCCACACCGTACCCGTTTCTTCAAAGCATTTTACAACGTTTTCAACGTGATTTAAGCCTATTTCGTGCGCAAGACGCGTCTTTTTGCAGTTTTCAAGCCCTTTTAAAATCATATACGTTGCGGGCGCCCACACCGCACCGCACCAGTATCCGCCCGTCGGAACAAAATTTTCGTCCGACGCGGAAAGTGACGGCACGCGGTGGGTTCGGTTAAATTCGTTTTCGTTTTCAAGGTGCGATACAAACCTGTCCAGCCGTTCGCCCGGCACAGAACCCGAAATAAGTCCCCAGTATGACGCAACGCTCATAACGCCGTTAAGACGTCCGTCACGCCATTTGTCGTAATAAAACGCGGTTTTTTCGTCCCAAAGTTCGGTATTTATGATGTTTTCAAGATTTTTTATTTCGTTTTTCAAAAATTCAGTTTCATCACTTCTTTTAAGCACCTTTGCCATTTTTATGAGGCATTTTGCGCTTAAAACCTGCTGAAAACAGGTGTCAATCCACACCTGATGCCCGTGCGAAAAGCTTACGTCATAGCCTTTCATAAGGCGCGGAGTGTTGTCCATTCCGCACCCCCAGCCCGACGACCAATAACTGCCGTCGCGCCAGGTGCGGTTTTCCATATACCACTTATGATAAGCCATAAGCGGGTCGAACACGCTTGCAAGACGCTTTTCATCACCCGTCGATATGTAGTAATCCCACTCGCACCAACCCATTATATCGGGACCCGTGCTTATGGGGTCGTGGCGCGCAAAGTAGTCACCGCCGTCACTTTCGCGTATTTCACGGCAGATAAAGCCGTCGCGGTGCTGTTTTGCATAAAAATTGTCCAGCGTTTTCTGGAAATCAAACGCGCGCCGTCCGTATTTTGCAAACATCAGAATAAACGACGTATCCCACATAAAAATCGCACCGTTGAATGCCGCGTCGATAAAATTTGTCACAAATCCGCTGTTTTCAAACGGTTTTTTAAGGTTTGCAAACGCAAGTTTCCACACCTTGTTATAGCAGTCGAGCGTACTTTCATATCCGTCCATTATCGGCACGGGAAGAAGATTTTTAATTTTTTCGTATTCGGGCAAATCTTCGTTTTCCGCATTTTTGCCGATAAAAGTGTTATTTTTCACATACGGCTCATCGATATAAAAGCTTGATTCGTTTACCTGATATGTTCTCATTTATTTCTCCTTTTTTAAACTTCAACCGGCGAGAACGACGAAAATTCCGTTTCGCCCGTTGCCGCCGAAACAAACGCTTTCACGCTCGGCGAAAGCATTGAATATGCGTTTACAAATGTTTTTGCGCGTTCAAAATACTGATTCATAAAATACGGCGAGCCGAACGACACAACCGCCGTTTTGTCAACTGCGGTTTGCAGTGATATTGCAACCTTTTGCGCCTCGGTTGAGTGGAAATCCAAAAATCCGATCGGTCGGAACGGGCGCGAGAAGAGTGCGTACAAAATAAGGTCGTAACCGTCTGTTTCTGTCTTTTTTATGCCGTCCTTTAGATACTGCACGTCAAAGCCTTTTTCGCCGAGAAGGTCGGCAAGGAGCTTTCCTTCATCAAATGCGGGAATGTGATGCGTAATCGGAATTACCGCAATTTTTTTGTATTTTTCGGTTGTAAGCGGAAAAATATCCGCGTCGTCACGCATTAAAGTAACCGACTTTTCCGCAACGTTTTTCTGCGTGTTTTTGACAAATTCTCTGTCTTTTTCGCTTAAAGTTATTGCGTGATTGTCCTTTTTGAAAAGTCCCATTTTCTCTTTCATAGAAAGAATTCTCGTCACCGCGTCGTCAAGGCGCGACATCGGAATATATCCGTTTTCGATTGCCTCGGTCATATTTTTAACATAGTTTTCCGACGGCCAGAGCATCATATCACAGCCTGCCTTAAAGCTTTCAATCTGCGAAATATCCATAGTTTTGTACCAGCCGTTAAAACCGCCCATTCCGAGCGCGTCGGTAACAACAACGCCGTCAAAGCCCATTTCCTTTTTGAGAAGATTTTCGATAAGTTCGTGTGAAAGCGTTGCGGGAAGTTTCATTCCGTTGTCAAAAATTTCTTTCTGATACGACGGGAGCGTGATGTGTCCGCTCATAACAGAGTAAACTCCCGATTTTATAACCTCCTCAAACACTTTGCCCGACTTTTTCTTCCATTCGTCAAACGAAAGCGTGTTATTGGTCGTGACAATATGCTGGTCGCGGTAGTCGAGTCCGTCGCCGGGGAAATGCTTTGCGCACGCGGCAAGACCGTTGTCCTGCATACCTTTTATCACTTGGGGCAAAAGCTTGATTGCCAAGTTCACGTCGTCGGTAAGTCCGCGCACGTTAACGAGCGGATTTCTCTTGTTTATGTTTAAATCGCATACGGGCGAAAACGACCAGTTTGCGCCGACGCTCCTTGCCTCAAGCGCGGTCGCTTTGCCGTAGTTGTATGCAAGTTTTTCACTGTCTGCTGCACCGAGGCTCATAAGATACGGAAGCGGTGTAAGACCTTTTAACATACTTCCGCATCCGTTTTCAAAATCCGACGTGATAAGTATGGGAATATCCGCGTTGTCGATATACTCGGCGAGTGTTTTCCGCGCCGCGTCAAGTCCCATTTCGTCCGCCTCGGTGATTATCTCACCGAAAAAGAATGCCGCGCCGATTTTGTCCGATACAAAATTGTCTTTGTCAACCTTGATTACAACCGTTTGAAGTATTTTTTCCAAAAGTGTCATATCGCTGATTTTCATTTTTATCCTACCCTTCGATTTTGACAAACAACGGTGTGTATTCTTCAAGCGTGATGCCGTCAAGATACTCATTTTCGCGCAAATCATAGAATTTTTCTATCTTTTTGCCGTCAACGGTAATTTCAACATCTTTCGCGTCACCCCAAACGTATCGGCACATATTGAGCAAATATCCGCCGTCGTACGGCACGCAAATCCACTCTGTCCTGTCGATATTCTCTCCCGTCGCTTTGTCGGTAATTTTAACGTTTGTAAGGTTCATACTGCCGATAACCTCGGATATTGTTTCGGGAAGATTAACCGCCGTTGTTATGTCTTTTTTTGAATTTACATCAGTTTTTATTATAACGGCATTTTTGTAAATATTCAGCACCGCATCTTTATCTCTTTCGGCGTTAAGCTCATTTTTATAAAGGCTGTCCTCGCCTATTATAACAAGCTTTCCGCCTCGGTTTACAAATTTTTCGATTGCCGAGAATGTTTCGTCGGTGACGTTTGTGCACTCGGGAATTATAAGCAAATTGTAATTATCAAGCTTTTCAAGCTGGCTTTCAACCAGCAAAAGCGGTTTCAAACCGTTAAACAGCACGTTTGAATATGCAGAAAGCAGACTGCTCTGGAAAGACGGCTTAAAGCTGTATGAATTTTCGGAATACAGTATTTCCGCACTGCGCTTTGCGTTTTGCACCGCGGTGATTTCATACGATAAACGGTTAAAATCCAAAAACGCTTTAACGTGTCCCGACAAAAGGTCTGCACGCACCGCAAGGTTTGTGTTCATCCAGGTTGTGCCGGTAAGATACTGCTCCTCTCTTTCGAGCACCCACAAAATGCTCTCGGCCCTGTTGTGCATTACGCCCTGCCAAGCGTCCGCCATTGCGTGTTTATACATTTTAGGCGATTTGTCAATGGTTTTGCTGTCCATCTGAAAATGATCCTCGGTGTTTACAACAGGCGCGTCTTTTATTGACGACTGCAAATCATACCATTCAAGCTTTGCCAAAAGCGACTGCTTCTGATGATTGTATGCGGTGTTCGCGTCGTTGCCGTTGTAGTCGAAATACGGCGCAAGTTTTTCGTAGTTTTCGCCCTTTGTAAGCGCCGACCTGCCGTAATCGAGCGTTATGGGCAAAAGCTTTGCGTGCGTCGGCATATCGGGGTTAAATTCCTTTACATATCCGCACAGCGTGCCGAGATAGTCTGCCAAAACGTCGGCATTAAACTCCATAACGTTTTTGTAAAGCACCGTAAATTCGCTCTGCGATTTCATATCCACATCTTCAAATTTTTCGTAATCCGTTCCGCATATGCGGTTGAGATTTTCAATATCGCCGTAGATGTTTTTGATATACTCATACCACATCGGCTTGTAATACTGCGTATTGTAGGCATATGTATACGGCTCGTTCGCAACGCACACGCTGTCCACAACATTGCTTTTGTTGACAATGTTCATTGTTGCGGCAACATATTCGTGAAGTATCTTTTTAACCTCGGGGTGCGCGGTGTTAAACTTCAAATACTCGCCGTAAAGCGCGTTTTCGTCCAGAACGTCGGGATATTTTAAGTTTACAAACTCGGGCCAGTAGTTCGCCGCAAGAAGTATGCCCGCCTTTTGGTTTGCCTGCTCAAATTCTTTTAATCTGCACTCAAACTCGCGAAGATACCCGTCGTAATAGTCATATTCCTTAACGTCGGTGTCAAGTCCCTTTTCAAAATCGCCGTTTTTGAGAAGATTTTTGTCACTGCCTTCTTCTTTTATGTAAATATCGTCTATATAGCACTTTTGCGCCGGCGCCTGAAGCGTAATTATAAACTCCAGCGTATTGTCGTCCGCGGAGGTTGTGTATGTATCGGAATAATCCACCCAGTTTGAACTTGTTTTAATATAGTTTTCCTTTCTCTGCGACAAGCCGTAGTTTGACGAAATAAGTTTGTGGCACGCAAAATACATACCGTCTATATATTCGCCCTTTGCCGATAAACCGAATTTATACGTCGTGTTGGGCTTGCAGGGCACAGACTGCCTCAAATATATGGTTCTGCCGTTTCCCCACGGCGTTGTTCTCTCAAGCTTTAACGCATATTTTCCGTTTTTCACGCTCTCGCCCGACACGGTAACGGTTCTGTCAACCGCGGTTTTGGTGCGCTGATACAAATTCCAGTCGGGCACCTCGCACCACTCGGTTATAACGTCGTAAAGCTTTAAGCTTAACATATTCATATTTGCGCCGAGCTTTGCAAATTCCGCATATTCCTCTTCGCCCTGAACAAAGTTGCAAAAACCGTTCAAAAACATAGGACGTCTTTCCACAGTGCCGTTTATATCCATATCAGCAATAAATCCCGTAGCGGTTTTTTCAATGTCACTGTTCACATACTTCGGCACGGCATACGCTGTTTTTTCTCCGCTCAAATATTTTTGAAGATTTTCTTTGTCGTGCGCAAAAATATCGTTTAAGCAGTCGTATGAATATAGTATTCGGTCAAATGCCTGATACTTATCCGCGTCCTCTTTCATATATTTTAAGTACATCTCAAAAATGGTCAAATCCGCGGTTTCGTAATCGACGGGAATGTCCTTTTCTCTGCACTTTTCAACAAGTGATTTCAATTCTTCATAGTTTGCATTGCATTTGTCGTAAAGCTTTAAATACATAGCATAGTCGGGAATAACCGTAACCTCATACGAAACGGTATCCGCACTCTCCGCGCCCTGTTTTTTAACCGACACGTCAAACGTCTGCAAACCGACATTTGCAAAAGTGTTGTCAAATCTCACCTTTGCACAGCCTAAGGGAGGCAGGTCAACTTTCACCGTTTTTCCGTTCGGGAACGTTACAAAATACTGCCCGTAATCGTTTAAAAAGCTCTGCAAAACAAGCATAAACGGGCTTTTCTGCGAAACGAAAACCTCGTTGCCTCCCTCTATCGTCGAAAAATATCCCGATTTGAAATTCTCCGCAAGATAGAGCATAGGAAACTGTTCCGCATTTTTCGCCGACGCAATACCGGGCGAAATCTGCTGTGCGTATTTTCGCTGATAAACGTCGTTGTCGTTATCGTTCACAATCGCGCTGAACTGGAATTTTTCGGGCATTGCCGACGTAAAGGCAGTCCACGGCACGGTAAGAAAATATTCCGAAATTTCGCCGTTTCGCACTCCCTTTGCCGATACGTCCTCATTTGTGCAGTAGACCTCGCCCGTTTCCGCATCAAAGCTTGCGCCCACCTCAAGCTTAAACGTGTTGCGCTCGGGCGCAAAGGCAACCTGAACGCTGTCGCCCGACCAGTAGGACGAATTTAAAAACGAATGGTGCACGTCGTCTTTTACATTAAAATAAATATAGAAATTGTCGTTGTCATAAGCATATTTTACATAGCTTTCGTTGTTAACCGCGCTTACCTCTTTGTTTGTAAAATACGCGTCGGTGATGTTCACTTTCTCAAAATCCGTCCAGTCGATTTCGTCCGCGCTTTTAACGTCCTTTTCGGTGCGGAAAATCGGTATGCTTTTGGACGTTTCCAAAAACTTTTCGGTGTCGACGATTGTAAGGTCTGCCGTTTCAACGTCGGAGGCAGTGTCCGAAACGTCGTTCACCGCATTTTTTACATCGTCCTCAAATCCTGCGTTTGAAAGAAGATTTTCACCCGTCTTTTTGCCGTTTACGCATTTGTAAAGATACACATCGTCGGCATAAAACGCTTTTGCGGTGTCCACAACCGATATGTTAAAGGTTTGATTTCCCGTGTTGCCCGTGTATGTATTCTGAAATTCGTAATTTGTCCAGTCTGAATTTTTTGAAAACGGCACGAGCGACGATTTGTTGCCGAAAAACGTTATTTCCGCGCCGGCAACGCTTTCCGCCTTAACTTTCATACCGTAGATATATGTCGTGTCCTTTTCAAGCTTGACGTTTTGGAACACGCGCATAAATCTTGTTCCGTCATACGATGTGTTGCTTGTAATCTTCACCGCGTGATTGCCGTCGGGCAGTGTAACGATATTCGCCGTCGCGTCAGGCTCGTGCGATATAAACTTCGACCAGCCCGTTACAAACGCCTGAGTCACCTGCGCCGCATAAACGTTAAAGCTTGCCGAGGACACGGCAATGCTCAAAACCACGGCTCCCGACAAAATTTTAGACCAAAATTTTTTCATAGTGTTTTCTCCCCTCTAATCTGTCAAAACGGTTACAATTCCTATTTTCGGCACTTTTATTTTTATTGTAAATTCGCCCTCGCCGAGATAAAACGAAAATTTGAAAATTCCCTTTGTATCGGGCAAAACCTCATCTATATATGCAAGGCTCCCGTCCTCTTTAAATGCCGTCAGCGAAACATTTCCCGATATGTTCGGCGAATTTCCGAAAACATAACACATACCGCCGATTTTTTTAACGTTTGTGACAACCGTGCTGTCATATGCGCAAAGCTCGGCGTTTTTAACCGTCGGATACAAAGAATTTTTATTCCAAAGCATTGCCTTAAATCCGTCGTATTTTGTGCTGTCAAGCTTTATGTAAAAGTCTTTGTCAAATCCCTGTTCTATATCGGTTTTGTCAATTTTCGCAAGCGCGCCGTTTTTGTAATACGCGGTGTATAAAACCGCTTCGGCATCTGCCGATACACTTATTTTGTACGTTCCGCTCACCATACGGTGCGGTGCGGTTGATATTACCGTTTCGCCGTACACTCTGTCGGCAAACATTGACGGAGATGAGCGCGCATAGCGTATCATAACGGGAGTATACGGCAAAAGAGTAATGTATTTTCCCGTTTCGTTTCCGCTTATAAGGTTTAACGTTTTTTCAATCTCCGCGCCGTTATCGGTGATATAAACCTCTTTTTCCGTGTCGGAATAATTGCACAAATTTATTATTTTTCCGCCGTTATAATCGGCGCAGATGTACTCAACGTTTTCCGCAGGTGTGCCGTCCGCGGAATTTAACACCGCAATGTCATATAAGTCCGCGCTTTCAAAAAACGTTTTAAGCGGCCAAAATAAGCCGTCAACACTTGTTTTTTCGCTCGTTTTGCTCTCATACGCCGGAATGACAACCGCGCTTTGCAAAATTTCGTCCGCGTTTCTCTCTTTTAAATATTCATTGTATTTAAGCGAATTTTCGCCGATAACAAAAATCTTTCCGCCGTTTTCGGCAAATTCTTTTATTTTCGCATATGTTTCGTCCGTCACCGACACCGCCTCGGGAATTATAAGCGCCTCTAAACCCGATAATTTTTCGGTTTGGCTCTCGGTGACAAACAGCGGTTTTTCGCCGAGAAAAAGCGAATTTGTGTATGCAAGATACACGCTGTTTAAATACGACGGCTCATATGTCATCGAATTGTAGGAATAAAGTATTCCCGCCTCGCGTTTCGCATTTTGCAGTGCAAAAAGCTCGTTTGCAAGGCGTTGCATATCCAAAAACAGCTTGCCGTTGTTTGCAACAATCTGTGGACGCATAAGCATATTTGCGTTTTTATACGCGTTTGTAACCTTGTCGCTTTCTCTGTCCCACAGCCACACAACCGACTGCCTTCGCGAATGTACCGCGCCCTGCCAGATGTCGGCATAGGCGGTTTGGGTGATTATGTCACTGCCGTCATATGTAACACTGTCCCTCATAAGGTGGTCCTCCGCATTGAAAACAGGCAAATCCTCAACCGACGTCAAAAGGTCGTACCACTCGGTTTTTGCCATAAGCGGATATTCGCTGTGGTTGTAATAGTGCATTGCGTCGCACCCGTTAACGTCGAAAAGTCCTGTCAGGCTTTCAATGTCAATGCCGTGTGACAGCGACTTTATTCCCTGCGCACGGATTGCCGGCAGATTTTTCGCAAAAATTTTAATATCGGGCGAAATGCTCCTCACCGTCTGCGCGATATGCGTCAAATAGTCGGTCATAATCGTGTCGTTGTATCGGTACAAAAGATTTTTAAGCACCGAATATTCCTGTGCGTCGGAAAAGTTTATTTCGTCAAACGAGGCATACGACGTACCGCACGCACTGTTTAAGTTTTCAATGTTTCCCGAAAATTTTTCTTTCAGCCAGTTTTGCCACGGCGCTTTATAATAAGACGTGTTAAAACACTGAAAATTCGGCTCGTTTGCAACCGACACCGCGCAGACTGCAGGGTGATTTGCAATTTCTGGGATTATCGCGTTTAAGAATATTTCTATCATTTCGCGTATTTTCGGGTGGGTCGGGTTATATCCCATATAGCTCGGATATGTGCCGTTTTCGTCCCTTGTATCGGGATATTTTGAAAAAATGTATTTCGGCATATAGTGAATACCCAGTCCGAGAGTTATCTTTATGTTGTTTTCATACGCATAGTCGAGCGTTGACAAAAGGCTTTTTATATGCCCGTCGTACACCTCAAACTCGCCCGTTTCTTCGGTTTCCTCAAAGCTTGGGTTAAGAATGAGGTTTTCGCCGGAATTTAGCCTTTTCACATACACGTCGTCAATGTATAATGCTTCGGTTTCGTTTTCGCACGGGATAAGCACTTCAAACTGATGCTCGTCTGCGCCCGTGGTATATGTAAATTCAAAATTTTTCCAGTCGTACGTTCCGCTCAAATCGCGTCTTAATCTTTGCGACAAGCCGTAGTTTGAGTCTATAACCCCGTGACCGCTGAAGTGACAGCCTTTTGCGTTAACCGCCTTTGCATAAAGTCCGAAAACATAAGTTGTGTTCGGCTCGGCGTCAACACACTGCCTTAAATAAAACGTTTTTTCGTTTGCCCACTTGTCGGCGCGCGTGATTTTAAGCGAATAATTTCCGCTCCTTTTTTCGTCACCGCTCTGCGATACGCTGAAATTCTCCACCGCGCCGTAATGGTACAAATTCCAGTTTTTAATATTCACCGCCTCGGTTACGGTGTCGTAAAGCTTTGCACTTATCGCGGCCGTGTTTGCACCGAAGCCGTCAAAATCGGCGTAATCGTTCTTTGTGTATGCAAAGTGACCGTAGCCGTTTAAAAATACACTGTTTTCCTCTATATAACCGTCTGTTTCCGTTTCGGAAACAACGTCGTTTCTGTCGATTTTAATATCCTTGCCCGTGAGCGACGGGACAATTTTAGGCATTGCCTTTCCGCTTAAATAGCTTTGCAGACTGTTATAACTTTCGCTGTAAAGCGATACAAGCGTGTCATAATATGAATTTGCTCTGTCAAATTCGCGGTATTTGTAAAAATCCTCCTCCATAATGCCGATAAATTTTTCAATCGTTTTGTAATTTACCGTTTCATAGTCGGCGGAAATGCCCTTTTCACCGCATTTTTGCATTAAACCGTCAAGCGTTTCAAGCTTTTCTTTAAGGTCGGATATTTTTTTGTCAAACTCTTTTGAGCCGTCTGTGGAAAGCGTGAAAAATTCGCCGTCGCTTTCCGAAAAATCCTTGTTAACCGTTGTGATTTTAATATTGTTTTCGCAATTTTTCAAAATTCCGAAAATTTTTGCGCCGTTTATTTTCTGCGCGCCGTAACGGTTTATAACCGAGCGAAAAACGTAATTACCGTCATTGTCAAGCGCGTAAATTCTGCTTCCGCGCGCGTCGGCAGGCTGTGTATAGGTCACAACGCCCGTTTCGTTGTTGTTATAACCCTCAAAGTCCGATATTCCCGATTTTTCCGCCGTGAAGTTTGAAAGGTTGCCATACCCCAAAAGCAAATCGGCTTCATTACCGCTCTCAAAAAGCGAAATTCTGTCTGTTATAATTTCATCATATCCGCTTTTTGTGACGATATTTAAAAATTCAATTCCGTCGTTTGCGAATTTTGTAAAGGTGAACGTTTTTTCGGCAAGCGAAGATGTGTTCATATCGAGCGTGCCGAGTTTTTTTGAATTACCGCCGTAAATTTCGGGTGACGTTCCTCCGCCCGATTTGTATTTAATTTTAACCGTATAATTTTTGCCGTTTTCAAGACTTGGGAAAGCGCATTTTAATGAAGAATATGTTCCCGTCTTTGATTTCGGAATGTTTGACACCGCCTTTATTGCGGTTTTGCCGTCGAAATCATCACCGACGATTACCGAGTAAAAAACCGCGGGGTAGCAGTCCGCGCCGTCGGAGCGCGCATACGACATACTCCATTTTCCGTTCGACAAGCCTGCCTCGTTTGTGCCCTGCGACGGCGACGCGTTTATAAAATAACTTTTCGCAATTCCGCCGTCAAACAAAACGTTAAGCTTAAAATTATACACATTGCCGTTTGTAAGATTTTCAACATTCACGCAGACATAAGCGGACGCCGTAGTGTCGATATTGTCATTTACGGTGAGCTCGGCGTCCGAGCCTATGTCAAGCAGTGAAATTTTTCGTATGTTTTTTTCGGGATTTTTCCACGATATACTCACAGTTTTTCCCTCACTGCCCTTTGAAACGCTCTGAACGTTTAAATTCTTTAATTCACAGTCTGTGCCCGAATACGCAAAGACCGAAAGGGAAACAGGTGTTAAATTTAAAATTGTCATTATCAAAAGAAAAACTGCAAGTACACGTTTTTTCATATTATTCTCCCAAAAATGTTATTTTGAATACGGTGCAAATGGTTTGAGCGGAACCATTTCGTCAAGACCGCTCCACAGCATAAGTTTTAGGGTGTAGTCACCGCCGTCAAGCGCGGGAATTACTATATTTTCCGCGGTAAGCACCGTTGCCGTGCCGTTTTCGTCGGTTACGGGAATAACGGTTTTTGCGCTTGCTTTAACGTCGTAAAGCTTTTTGCCGTCGTATATCGCCGCGATAAGCTGTGCGGTGTAGTTTGAACCGCCGTTGTTGTTTTTAATGCTGATGCTTGCGGTGTGAGTACCCTCGGAAATGTTTTCAACCGCACTGCCGTTTTTTGTAAGAATGTAATCCGAAATTACAATCGGGTCGGGAACGGGTGTAACGGTAAATTCATATCCTGCGCCCTCAACGTCTTTTGCGTTTACCGCTGTCATAACGAAGGTATATTCTTTGCTGTTTTTAAGCGCGTTAAGGCTGATTTTGCCCGATTTGGAAACACCCTGTTCAACTGAAACAAGGTTTAAGCCGTATTCGTTTTTCTCGTAGATTTTCACCATTTTGCAGGTGTCGGAGAGCGAATAGTTTATGTCTGCCGACGAATCGTATGCATTTGTTGTAACGCTGTCAACGGTAAGTGCCGATGTATCGTTTGCAACGAAGTCGAAGTCGCCGTTTGTAAGAATGTTTGCTCCCTCCGTTCCGTCTGTTACGGGAACAATTTCAACTTTATCAAGATAAATTCCCTCAAGAGGATTGTTAAAACTGAATTTCAATTCGTTTGTTGAAGCGTTGTTGCCTGTAAAGTCAGCGGTTGCAGTCTGCCAGCCGTCTGAGTTAAGGTCTATTTTCAAAAGTTCCTTGTTATTTAAGTAAACCACAGGTCTTGAGCCGTCCGCAAGTGTTTTGTATTTAAATTTCAATCTGTATGATGCACTCGTATCAAGCTGGTCTGTAAATTTATACAAAAGATTTGCGTAACTTCCTGCTTTATATGCCTGCATATTTGAAACAACGCCGAGAACATAATCGTCACTGTCTGAATCGGGGTTCTGAACAATTCTGAAGTCTATCGGAGGAAACGGGGTGTCTGAATTTGCTCTGTTAAATGCCTTTGACCAGTAATGATTTGTGCCGTCAGTGTTAAAATTGAGCGAATATGCGCCTGCGATAGGTTTCACTGCGATGTCATATTCGGTAAATCCGCTCGATGCTGTTGTGACCTGTAATTTATATTTGTAAACCGTGCCGTTTTCAAGATTTTTTATAGTGTAAACATTAAGCGCGCCCGAAGTAAGCGCAAATGCGGTGTCGGTGAGTTTTGCGCCGTTTTCGTCGTAAAGCTCGACAGATGTGATGTCCGAAACCTTGGGATTTTTAAACGAAACCGTTGCCGCACCGCCCGTACCGCCGAATGTATAGGGGTTAACCGAGAGGTTTGAAATCATATGATTTTCGGGTGCGGATTCTTCTGCCTCCTCGGGTGTAACCGTAACTGTTTTAACGGTATTCGGAGTAAAGTTTTTGCTGAAAGGCTCAACGCCGAAGGTGTATTCCGTGCCGTTTGCAAGACCTGTTACGTTAACGCTCGTTGTGCCCGACGGGTCGGGATAGAAAATTCCGAAAAGCCCGCCGTCTTTATAAAATTTATAGTGCGACGCGTTGTCGTCGTTTTCCCACGAAACGGTTGCCGTGCCGTCGCCCGGTGTGCCGTCGGGTTCTGCGTCCGCAAGCGTTTTGTACGTTTTGAGTGTGTCCAAACCGCCGTCGGTAATAAGGTTGTCGCCGAGTGTGTTTTCATCAATTATTTCTCTAACATAAAAATCGTCAACAATTAAATATTCAATGGGGTTGTCAAAGTTTATTCTCACATATGCCGTTGCCGCGCCTGCTGTATAATTTGAAACCGAAAAATCCGTCCACTCTCTGTAATTTAATGTGTCATTTGTTACGGGTATATCTGTTGCGCATTTTGACGAATTCTCTAAAATGCTGAATTTGGGTTTGCTTCCTGTTTCCGATTTATACCTGAAACCGACTTTATATGTTTTTCCGCTTGTAAGCCCCGTTACCTTATATCTTATCTGTGACCAGTTGTTGCTTACATAAGCTCCGATATTACTTGTAAGCTTTAATGCAGTATTGCCGTCATTTTCCGTAACCGTCTGCGCAAAAACGGGCGGATACGGATAACCCGCCGCACGGCCGTTGTATGTAAAAAGATTTTCGGTAAGGTTAACCTGTCCGTTTGCCGAAATCTGTTCGGGTGCGCCCGAAAGGAAGTAAGTTTTTGCGTCTGTGCCGTCGTTAAAGCTGAATACCAATTTATATTTATAATACGTTCCTTTGGTAAGACCTTTTAAAACATACTGCACAACACCTCCGACGTTTCTTAAAACGGGCGCGTCGTCTGTTATTGAATTTTTATAACTGCCGATAAATAAATTTTTATCTGCCAAAAGGGTATCCGCACCGCTTGTGATGTCGTAAAGCTTAACATCATCAAGCGCCGAAGTTATGGGATTTCTCCACGAAAGAGCCATCATAGCGCCTGCCGACGGGTCAACCGCGGTTTGTAGCATAAGCTCTTTCGGCTCGTATGCCGATGCGTCGTCCGCAAAAGCCGTCACAAACGTAAACGAGCTTAAAACAACCGCGAGCACCATTACCAATGCCAACATTTTTCTCATCATTTTTCATCATTCTCCTTTATATTATTTATAGATAATAACATTTGCAACACGTGAATTCTGAACTCTTGCCAATATATAACAGCCCAAATCCGCAGATGTGAACTGCTCTTTTGTAAGGTTTACGCCGTCGCGCGTTTTTTCGCAGACAATCGCAGAGGTTGTCGGCGGAATTTTCAAAACCTGTGTTTTATCTCCGCAAATAATTTTTGCCTTTCCGTCCGCAAAACTGCATTTGTCGAGCATTCCTCCGACATACGCTACCGCGGTGTGGAGAACCGACGGGTAAACTGAAACACCGCTCTCACCCATTCTGTGAATGATTTTAAGGTCGGATATTTCGCCGTCGGAATTTGCCGAAAAGCTTATTGTGTCGCCCTTTTGTATTCCCTGCAAATCAACGTTGTCGGCAAAATTTACCGTGATGTTGTTGTATTCAAACATCATACCGCGAACCGCGTTTTTCTCACTGCCGTCCGCACCGACTGCCTTAAACACCTTTTCAATCACCATTGCGCCCGAACGGTTTGTTTTGTATTCCCTGTTTTCGCTTGTGTCGAAAACCGCGAAATATTTTGAAAATCCGTATTCGTCCGCGTTATACTGAACAAATGTATACTGTCTGTCCGAGAATAATTCCGACGTTCCCATTATGGTTATGTCGTCCTCGTCCTCGGGCTTTGCTTTTGCCAAAAGCCAGATAACCGCACCGTCCTCAAGGTATGACTTGCTTGCAAACGCGGTGTTGTTTTGCTGATACACTCCCGTCTGCTCTGACGAAACTGTAAATTCGTCATACGCGCCCGTCGGTGTTTCCGACGCGGTGTAAATTTCTTTTATTTTGTTTTCGGTGTCGAGCTTGAATTTTAAAAGCTGAGGCGAAAAACCGTCGCCGCCGAGTTTTGGCAAAATGTCTTTTTCGCTCACTTTGTCCGCCTCGCCGTTAAATTTAACCTTGTCGGCAAATTTGTATGTCTGCCAGGTTGAAAACTCGTCGAGAAGCTTTATTTCGGTGTATCTCTCCCTGTCGGCATAAAGCGCGTAACCGTAAATATATTCGGTGTCAAACGGCTTTATATAGGCGATTTTTCCGAAATAGTCTTTATACACCGTAACGGGCACGCCGAGCCTTATCTGCCACGCCTTTTTGTCATTTGCCTTCAATGCGTCAAGATAGCCGTTTGCAAGCTTGTATGACATTTCGTTTATTGTGATTTCGTCATCAGACGAATATTCGCTTATACTTCCCTTTTCGCTTTTGTCCGAAACATAAACGGTTATAATTTTGTTTTCGCCCTCTCCGCCGTTTGCAACGGTTAAAACACTGCCTTTCGTTATTGCCGATTTATCGGTCTGCTTGCCGTCTTTATACACGATAACCTTGATATTGTCCTTTTCTTCAAGGTCGAGAATACTTTTTTCACTGTCCGCGGTGTAGATGTTGTAAACCGTGTCCGCGTCGGCAGATACATAATCTGCATAATACGTTTCGTAAGCGATTATATGCACCGCGTCGTAAACGTTATCCGAATCGTTGTCGTACAAAATCACATTTCCGTCGCTTACCGCAAATGTTTCGGCTGTGTATTCGCCAACCGCACAGCCGTTGACCAAAACCGACGCGGACGGCGAAATTTTAACGGTTTTTTCTTTGCCGTTTTCATTTTCATAGGTAAGACGTCTGTCAAAAACCGAATAGCTTAAAACGTCCTCGCCGTCGATTGTCACAGACGTAATATCTTCGTCTGTCATATAGCTTTTTACCTTTTTGTATCCGTTGTTTTTCACATATACATACGCTTTTATTTTAAGTCCGATAACGGGCGAAAAATCAATTCCGCCGTTGTCGTACAAAGTGCCGTCAATCAAAACTTTGTTTTCCGCAATGTCCGATTTAACATCGTACGCCTTTGTATATGCCGTTCCCTCAACAATTCCCTCCACTTTTTCAATGTTTTGATAAAGCTTTAAAATCCCGTCGCCGCCGGTATACGAAAATCCGAGCGAGTTTTCGCCGATTTTGTCAATTTCAAGCGTTTTTGCCTCAAACATATTAAATATGATTTTTATAAAATCGCTTTTTGCAATATATTTGCCGAATTTCGCGTCAACGCCGTCCAGCACCTTTGACGTTTCTTTGAGCGAAATGTAATTTGCAGGATAATTTTCGTTTTGCCGTGCGATAGGGCCGTAGCCGAGAATGTTCATCGCGGTTTCCAAAACGTACTCATATTTTGCGTTGTCATAATATTTGGCGGTTTTGTCCGCACCGAAATATCCCGAATTTACCGCGTCGTTAAAAGCCTGCTCGTCGTCATACGTTCCGTATTTGTTGCTGAACATAATGTTCTGCATAACCGAAAGCATTTCGCCGACCGTGATTTTTGCGTCGGACAGATAAATGCGCTCAAAGTTCGGTGCAATTATGCCGAGATCGCACAAAAGCGAAAGTTTTTGCGCGTCCGAATTATTTTGCGCCGAAACGCTCGGAAGTGACGAAAACACAAGCGTTAACACCGTTAAAAGAATAAGTAATTTTTTCAAAGTTTTCTCCCTCCCCTCTTTATTTCAATATGTTCAAAATGCTGTTTACCATATATGCAACCTCGGCGCGCGTTGCACTGCCCGACGGCTTGAAGGTGCCGTCCTCATAGCCCGAAATAACGCCGAGTTTATAAAGCGTTTTAACTCCGTCCAACGCGTAGGCGCTGATTTCGTTTTCGTCGGCAAACGCGGTGTAATCTTTTGTATATTCAAGATTTTTGCCGTATTTTTCAAGCACGCGCGAAAGCATAACGGCAATGTCCTGACGGGTTACATAGCTTGACGTTCCGAAAGTTTCATCGCTCATTCCCTTTACAATGCCTGCGTTGTACGCTTTTTTAACAAACGGATAATACCACTCGTTTTTGTTTATATCCGCAAAATTTATGTCGCCGTCCGAGCCCTCTATTTCAAACGCGGTAACAATGATTTTCGTCAGTTCCTCACGTTTTATAAGGTTGTTCGGCAAAAATGTTCCGTCGCCGTAACCCGAAATAATGTTTTTGTCCGCAAGGGTTAAAATTGCGTCCTTTGCCCACGGTGCAAGCGACAAATCGCTGAATTTTTCTGCCGTCGGAACGACTGTGTTTGTGCCTGAGAGATTGTAATTTCCGCCCGCCGAACCGCCTTTTGACGAACCGCCCGACGACGAACCGCCTCCGTTTCCGCCAGACTCAAACGTGCTTGCGCTGTCCATTGCGCCAAGGAGAGCCGAAACGGTTTTCACCTTGGATTTTCCGAGCGCGTTAACAAGATTTACCGCCGCTTTTTCAGAGTCGCTGTCGGACAAATTCTGCCATTTTTTATATTCATCACTGTTTGTGATTTTTAAAAATTCCGCATTGGCGGTGATAATTTCCGAAATTTTGCCTGCCGACGCGGTGTTGATTTTGTAAAGCGCGTCAGCCTTTTTAAACGACTCTGAAACGCCGTTTAAATCTTTTGCAATGTCATCGAGCGCAACGCACGAAACGGTGAAGTTTATGTATGTTTTGTCGGTTATTGCGCTGAATTTAACATCACCGACAGTCGGGTCAACAAGCTTTAAGCCCGATAAAACATTCTTTTCGTCCTTTGTGCACACAAGCGCCGTACCGAGCGAAAGAGCAAATTTTTGCGATACCGTTTCCGCGTCCGTGCCGACACCGCCGTTGTAAAAAAAACCGCACAAAAGATTTTTTCCGCTTTCGTCAAGCAAATTATACAAGTCCATATCAAAGCCGAGCGCTTTAAGACTGTCGGTTTCGTCCTTGTTTGCAAGAATGTTTTTAATCTCATCTTCGCTTTCAGCGTTTATGATAAGGTTTAAAACCGCTGTGTAATCGGAATATTTAAACGGCAACTGTGCGCTTTTTCCGCCACACTTTACATAAAGAACATAGTCGCCCGTGAGCGTTTCGCCAATCGGCGCGTCCTTTAAATTGAACGAAATTTCATACTTTGCACTGCCGTCCGACAAAATTTCGTCAACATAGCAAAGAGCCGACACGTCGCCTTTGTCATCGCCGTTTTTCACCGCCGACACGGCAACGCTCATATTTGCCGACGGGGTTGTTCCGCTTATAAAAATCAATCCGTTTTTAAACGAAACCTCGCTTGCGGTGAATGAATTTTCCGCGCATACTGCGGAGGTTAAAACCATTGCCGCCGCCAGAAAACAAGCTGATATTTTAAAGATTTTTTTCATTGTATTTCCCCTTTCGGCTTATTTTTTCAAACAGTTTCGACGTTCCTTTAGGCGCGGTATATTTAAGAATTTTGTTTTCGCTTTTGTAAATACCGCCGTCAAACAGGTCACAAAATTCCGCGTCCTCTTTAAGATGAATTTCTATATTTTCGGTGTGCACCGTCTGATACGATATAAACCTTTCGTCGGCGAAAAATGCGCCCGAAACGTCACAATAAATATGCACACCGCTCTTTTTTGCAATAAACCGCCACACCTTTTCGGGAACGTTTCCCGAGCCGATATAAAAATTGCCGTTTTTATACGCAAAGGCGCAACCGTTTGTGTTTTTGTAATCGGCGAGCCTTTCCGCGCCGTCATCATCAACAATAAAATACGGATTTACCGCTTTTTCAAACTTTATTTCGCATCCGTCAAAATCAATCGCGCAGTCCGACGCCTTATGCACCGTCTTTATGTTCATTCCCGTGATTTTGCCGATATTGTCAAAGTTGATTTTATCGTTTTCAACGCACCCCGGCGTATATATCCACATCTTTTTGCAGGGCGAATTTTTAATTTTTTCCGCTTGGGATTTGCTTATTTTAAACGAATTTAAGAAAATGCAAAGCTTATATTTTTGCAAATCAATTTTTTCAATATCACAAAGGTTATACAAATCGTACGGCACGGCGCATTTTACAAATTCTTTCATTCCGTTATAGCAAAACGAGCGTATAACGTCGGCTTTGTCCTTAATGAAATAATTTGACTCCGCGTCGGCAAAAACGGCAACCTCCGCGACGCTGTGCGAAAATTCGCCCACTTTAAGACCGTTATAAATTTTAACACAGTCTCTCAAAAGCTTTTCATACTCGGGCGACGCGTAATATCCGCCGAAAAAGTCGAACCACCAAAGCATACTTTTGCGCACAACCGACGACGCAAACTCACGGCGCAGAACCATACCTGCGTCAAAACTGTTGTCATAGCAGTCGTCGATTATGTTTCCCTCCGCCATACGGTAGCCCATTCTGTTTTGCGTGACGGGGTGTTCCATAGGATACTGCGCAAGTTCGGTGCGGTGGTCAAGCTCGTTTATATGCACAATACCGCGCATTTTAAGAGAGTCGGTTGCAACCGTCACGCACGCGGAATTTTCAATCTGCCTGAAATCGTCGTACGACGCGGGCGCGAAAATCATATCTATATTTCCGCTGTCCCACACCCGTGCAAAATCATTGACGTTCAAAAGGCTGTCTTTAAGGTTGTAATATCCGCCGAAAAGCCCGAGCGGTTTTTTATGATTTATCACCTTTTGCGCCTCTTTTGCAAAAAACTCCGCCGTGATGTTTGCCCCTTGCGAGGCAAATTTCAAAAATTTGTATTCCTCGCTTTCGGGAGCGCGGAAAATTTCGCCGTTTTTCACTTCTTCGGGAATTTCGGGGATTTTGTCACACTTTTTGCCGATATAATTTTCATACGCTTTTTTGGTGTTTTCATTATAATAGTTCGTGCCCGAAAACCACTCGGTAGACCGCCCCGCGGAAATTCCGTAACCCAAAATATCGTCGCCGTATGTATTTTCGCAGTATTTCAAAAATGTGCAAAGATACTCCGACGCGTCGTTTTTCCACTCCTCGTCATACGCGGAGGTATGCAGAAAATAAAAGCTTGAAAGCGAATTTTTATGCTTTTCCAGCCAAGCCTCGGGAGCGTCGAGCTGAATGAAAATTATAAATTTTGCGCCATGTGCAAATTTTTTAAACATTTCAATCTGCCTGTCAAAATTTTTGAAATTGTAAACGCCTTTGTCCTGCCACACACCGCCGTAGAGCGAATACGGAACGTCCATACCGTTTAGCTGACCGGCAACCTGGATTTGAAAAACCTCAATCCCGGCGAGGTGCGCAAGCGACACGTTCGCAGGCGTGGGGCGGAACGAACGGAACATACACGGCGAATATATTTTTTCGTCAAACTCAAAAAACGGATAGCCGTTTTTGTATATTATTTTTGTCCTTTTTGTGTTCAAGGCAATCTCTCCTAACCTTTAATTCCGCTTAAAGTAAAGCCCTGAATTATGTATTTCTGGAAGAAAATAAACAAAATCGTGGGCGGTAAAATCGAGAACGACAAAAGCAAAACCAATTCGTCGAGCGGAATGAGGTTTTGAATTGAGAAAAGTTCCACCATTACCGTTATTCTCTCTTTGTCGCGCAGAACAAGATACGGCCAGAAAAAGTCGGACCAAGCCTCGCGCAGTGTGAGAATAACCATTGTAACCACAACGGGTATGCAAAGCGGAAGTATGATTTTGGGGATAATTTTAAACTCACCGCACCCGTCTATGCGCGCCGCCTCGATAAGCGCCTGAGGCAAGCCATCGAAAAAGCTTTTGAACACAATTATTTTAAACGCGCTCGCGCCGTACATTATCCACATCGGAATATTTGTGTTGATAAGGTTAACGTTAAGCACGGGAAAGTTTAAAATGTTTTTATAAACCGGCACCATTGCGGTTGCGTTTGGCACCATAAGCGAAAATGTAATGAGCATAAGCACAAGTTTTATGCCCTTCGGCTTAAGGCGCGAAATAACATAGCCTGCAAGACCGTTCATAACCACCGCCGTTACAATACAGCCGAGAGTTAAAACTATGGTGTTTATGTAGTATTTCACAAACGAATATTTGTTCCAAACGTCGGCTATTTTTCCGGCGTTAAAGCTTCTCGGTATAATCGTGGGAGGCATTGCGTAAAACTCTTTAACGTCCTTTACCGCGGAGAGCATAACCCATATCGGCGGAAAAAGACACACAAAGGCAACCAGAATAAGAAAAGCAAATATCACCCAATACATAACTCTGTATTTTGGTTTTTTGATGTCTATAGAGCTTATAAGCCCCATTTTGTTTTTGTACTGCATTAAAATTTTCCTCCTTTCTTCAGTCTTTCGCCTTTGTCATTTTAAAGTAAACAATACTGCCTGCAATGAGTATAAGGCACACGATAACGCTTAAAGCGTTCGCCTTGTCCATAGCGCCGTTGCTGAACATATAGTTATACGTCAGCATCATAACGGTTGTGGACGCCTCGTTCGGACCTCCGCCCGTCATAGCGAGCGGTTTTTCAAAGCTTTGGAACACGCCGAGTATCTGCATAATTGCCATAACCCTTACAAGCGAGCTTAAATGCGGAAGTGTTATGTGGCGCAGTTTTTTGAAAAATCCCGCGCCGTCTATTGCCGCCGCCTCATAGAGCGCCAAGTCGACCGACTGCAAATCGGCAAGATACAAAATCGTTGTGGGTCCGAAACCGCTCCAGGTTGTTACAACCGTGATTATCGGAATCGTTATCCGCGCGTCCTGAAGCCACTGGCTCGCAGGAAGGTGAAGATAACCCAAAATAACGTTTAAAAATCCGTCCGTGCCCGGTTCAAGCAATATTTTCCACATAATCGCGGTTACCATTCCGGGGATTATCGCCGGGAAATACACCGAAAATCTGAAAAATCCCTTGCAGTGCACCAGCTCGTTTAGCATAATCGCAAGAATTATCGGAATGGGAAGTCCGATTAAAAGCGACCAAAACGTGTATTTGCACGAATTGAGCATTGCTTTTGAAAGCGACGAGTCGGACAAAACGTCTTTGAAATTTTTAAGTCCGACAAATTCTTTTATTTCAAATCCCTGTGTTTTGAAAAATGCCAGTATTCCACTCGATATAAACGGTTGCCAGTTAAATACAATAAACCCGATAAGCGCGGGCGCTATCAAAACCCACGCAACCAAATCTTTGCGCACGGTGAGGACAGATTTTAAAAAAGGATTTTTTCTGTTTTGCAAAATTGATTTATCTGTCATATTTTTTCCTCTTTCCTACTGTTTGTCAAGATAATCCTTCTGGAACGTTTCGCTCGCGTCGTGAATGATTTTCGCGCAGTCCGCGTTCGGGTCGGTAAGAACGTTTTGCATAGCGGTTGACAAAAGCGCATACAAATTCTGTGCGCAAACGGGTTCCTCCTGCTGAATTTTAACCGTGTCGGGGTATGCGTTTGTCCAGTACAAAGGATTGGCGTTGCTGTATTTTTTGTAAAGCGCGTCGTCTATCGAGGTGCGCTCTTTGTTAACCCAAAGTTTTAACGATTTCGGCACTACAAGCTTATCTGCGGCGATGTCCGCTTTGAGCGACTCCTCAAGCTTTGTTTCGTAGTCTTTGCCCACGTTCGGGGTAATTCCCAAAAATTCAAACCATTTGAATGCCGCGTCAACCTGTTTTTCGTCGGTATTGTTTGAGAACATATAAATGTCGCCGCCGACCTGTGATACCTGTGCGGACGGACCTTTCATAACTGGACCGTATGCGATTGCGTCCTTGTCGGTTTTATATTTCGTCACGATGGACGCAGGCGCGGATTCCGCCAATATGCACATACCTATTCTGTCGGTCGCAAGAAGTTTTTGCAGTTCGTTAGAGTCGATAAGCACGTTTGACGCAAAAACGCCGTGCTTCCATTTTAAATCCTTAATATATTCAAGCGCCGCAACAGCCTCGGGTGTGTCAAACGTTGACACCCATTTGCCGTCGGGCTTTTGCTCCATAAATTTAACGCCGTACGACCACGCAATGTTCATAAACGCCCAGCCGCCCTCTTTGTTTGCGGTCTGAATTGCATAACCGGGGATACCTGTTTTTTCTTTTATGATTTTCGCCGTTTCAACAAGCTCGTCATACGTTGTCGGAAGCTTTAACGAACCGTCGGAATTTACAAGTCCGGCTTTTTTAAACACGTTAACATTGTACGCCATACCTATCATATATCCCGAATACGGCACACCGTAATATTTTCCGTCTTTCATAGAAATTTTCATAATGTCGGGGTTTATGCCCTTGTCATAGCCGTATTCCGTCACCGCTTTTGTGATGTCGAGCGCATAACCTGCGTTTATAATCTGCTGAGGCTCGGTGAACGGCTTTCTGTAAACGTTGGGGAGCTGGTTTGTCGCCGCAAGAACCATAAAGTTGTCAATTCCGTAGCCCTCCTCGTCGGGGATAATGGTGATGTTGGGATAAAGCTTTTTCATTTGGTCAAGATATGTATCATACAGCGCGTGTCTTTCCGCGTCGGTTTCGCTGTTGGGCCAATAGCTGATTGTAACCGACACACTGTCGTCGTCCGAGTTGACTTTTTTCACTCCGCCGCCGCATCCGCTTAATGTGAGCGACGCGATAAGAACTGCCGAGCATAACGGTAATAAATGTTTTTTCATAATTTTCCCTTCCTTTTTGTAAGATTTCGTATTTTTATTATAAGTCTTAAAACACATAAAAGTCCATTTTCTGTTTTTTGAAACGGCTATCAGTTTTTTGTTTTATATGCTTTCGCACTCAAATTTACCGTCGCTTTTCCGCACTGTTATGCCGTTTTTGTGATATTGCGACACAACGTTTTCGAGCGTGATTTCATTTTTGTCCTGCCAGCTTAAAATTAGCGGATTTGATGTGTTATTTTTAATTTCAACATTTTTAAGCGTGATATTTTCAAAGTTGTTTATGTGCATAAATGCCGTGTTTTCAAATCCTTTTCTAAACGACACCGACAAATTTGTCATTTTAAAGTTTATTTTTTCGTCCGCACTGCCGTAGCACACAAGGGGCATAGATATGTTTTCGGCTTTTATATTATCAAACTCAAACGACAAAAGCGGTGCGCCCTTTTGCCACGTTTCGTTGCCCGAATAATTGTAATGAAAAAGACGGTCGGCAAAATTTATTCCGCACTCACGCACAATTATGTTTCCGGGCTTTGTATCTATCGGAAAAGCAATGTCCGCATAATATGTAAACGCGCTGAGCATATTTTTGCGCGCGTTTGATGCGTCGCTTATTTTTCCGCTCATTTTTTCTTCTTTTGTAAGACCTTTGCGGAAACAGTATCTGCACGGTCCGAAGATTTTGCATTTTTCAATCACCGCATTCGTTGCACCGAGGCGCATTGCACTGCAAGCGGAATTGAGGACGCAGTTTTTCACATAATAGTTGACGTTTGCAAAGCCTGCAAGGCAGTCATCACCCGTGTAAAACTCACAGTTTTCAATGATCACGTTTCGGCACACTTTCGTGTGAAATCCGTCGTGGCCCGCAAGCACGGTGACACCGCGCACATACACATTTTCGCAAAAATGGAGATTGTGCGCCCAGTTGCCCGAATTTTTGACAGTGTAACACTCAAACCGAACGTTTTTGCAATACCAAAAGCTTATTCCGTGAGGTCCGCGGTATTGCTCCTCGTTTTTTTCGTCGTAACAGTCGCGCCCGTCGATATATGAGCCGTCCTCGCCGATAATTCCGCAGTTTTCGGCAAAAATTCCGCGTATTATACCGTTATTCCATCTGCTCCCGACGGTGCGCATAAATGTGTAGTCGCGATTCGGTATACCGGGCGGCTGCCAAAGCTTATTTGTGATGTATTTTTCGTCAAGCGGTTCGGTTTTGTCGTCTAAAAAGTTAAAATAATCGTTGGGATTCCGCGAGCCGATAAGATGCGCATTTTTCAAAAGGTGAATGTAAACGTTGCTCCTTATCCGTATGTCGCCGATAATATAGTCGCCCTCGGGGATTACAACCTCGCCTCCGCCCGATTTAAAACACTCGTCCACAGCGCGCTGAATGTATTCGCTTTGATTTTCGCCCGTGCCCGAAACGGCGCCGAAATCCAAAACCGAAAATTTACGTTTCTCCATATTTTTCTCCTTTGCCTTTTTCGTCTGTTTTCGTCTGATTTAATTATAAAACCGTGCGTAATTTAACGTCAACTGTATGTTTTTACCATAGTATTCCGTTTTTAGATTTTCATATAAACTGTTTTTAATCGGAATTATCAGAATTTTGTTTTTGCATAAAAATAACGCACTGCATACCGCAGTGCGCTGTTGTTGATTGTATATTTTATTTATCACCGATTTCAAATGCTTTCACGGTATAGCCGTGATAACGGAAATCGTCAATCACATCTCCCAAAATCTCGGTGTTGGTTTTCGACACCGCGTGCAGAAGAAAAATTCCTCCGCCGTGTATTTTTTTGGTCACAAGGCTTTTTGCATACGAAACATCGGGCTGATTGTCGGTGAGCCAATCGCGGTACGCAAAACTCCAGAGCATTGTTTTATATCCCAGCATATTTGCGATTGCAAGGCTTTTTTCGCTGTATTCGCCCATCGGCGGTCTAAAAAGATACATCTCATACCCAAAATTTTCGCGGACGTATTTATGCAGACTTATAATTTCGTTTGCACAGTCGGCATTTGAAAGAGTCGGCATAGAATGGTGGTTTGCGCTGTGATTTCCCACAACGTGTCCCTCGTCAATCATTCTGCGGATAAGTCCGTGATTTTTCACCGCGTAGTCCATTGTGATAAAAAACACCGCCGTGCAGTTTTTCTCTTTTAAAACGTCCAGAATTTTGGACGTATAGCCGTTTTCGTAACCCTCGTCAAAAGTAAGATAAATTTTGTCGCTCTTTTCGCCTATAAAAAGCGCGCCGAGGTCTTTGTATTTCTCCTGCAAATTAACCGCCGTTGCCGGACGGTTGTCCGCATCGGTGTTATTGCCCTGACCGTAGCCGTTCTTGACGCCCGAAAGACCTGAAATTTTGTCAAACGAAAGGGGCAAATCAACTTTGTTATTGTAAAATTTCACCTTTTCGTCGCCGATATATCTCACACCGCCCGACGTCACGAAATTAAGCTTCAAATCGCAGTCCGCTTTTTTCGCGAGGACGATTATATCACCGCTTGCGTCAACGTTTGAAAGCTCGGCATTTTTCGCTCCGCCTCCGATAATTATGTTGCCGTCGACCGACATATCGCTCAAAATAACGCCGTCGCCGTTTATCACAATGCTTTTGTCACAGTTTATCGAAAATCTGCCGTTTCCGAGGTAGTCCGCAGAAATAAGCCTGTTTATGATATACACCGTTTCGGCGCGTGTTATAGGCTCGCGTAGGTCTGTGTTAAAAAACGAATTGGGGAGCGCAAAACGTTTTGCAACCGCGCTGACATATTCTTTCGCCCACGCGTCATAGCTTGCGTCGGCGTAAACATACTCCGTTTCACCGCCTATGTAAAACGCTTTTGCGATGAGGCAAACCGCCTCCTGCTTTGAAATATTGCCCGTCGGATAAATTTTTCCGTCACCGTCACCCTGCATAATGTTAAACTTGTTTAAGCACAAAACCGCGTCGGTATACCAAGTGTCCGAAAGGTCTGAAAACGTGTTTTCGCTTTTGTCGGAAAGTGCAAAAAGACGGTTGAAAATCACTGCCGCCTCACCGCGTGTGATAAACCCGTCGGGATTGAATTTTCCGTCGTATCCCTCAATAATTTTACTGTCCGAAAGTTTTTCTATATCCTCCTTTGCCCAGTGCCCTTCAATATCCGAATAGGAAGCACCGAAACAAAGCGTATTAAGCATAAAAACAAACACCAAAAAAGCGCATAATTTTTTCATCTTATCCCCTCCGAGATTATTTTAACATTTTAATAAAAAATATACAATACTTTTGCGAAAATTTATTATGTTGAAATTTATGGTAAATTGTGGTATAATACTTATATATACGCAAAAATCGAGGTGAAATGAGTGAAAAAATTTATTTTTATCATTATAATCGCGCTTGCCGTTTTTGCGGTTTATCCGTATGCGTCGGAGTTTTTCGTAAAAACCGACAAAATCGGCGAGGACGTTGTTTTTACCGTTGCGAGCGGCGAAAACGCAAAGGACATTGCAAAAAATCTTAAGGCAAACGGGCTTATCAAAAACGAAATTCTGTTTTCGTTAAAGCTTAAAACCACAAATTCCGCAACAAAATTAAGGAGCGGAACGTTTAACCTTAACACGGGAATGAGCCTTTCAACAATCATAACAAAGCTTACAACCGAGGGAGGAGGCGACAGTTTTACGCTTGTTGTTCCCGAGGGGTATTCTGCGGAGCAGATTGCACAAAAGCTTGAAAACGACGGCATTATGAGCGCGGACGCGTTTTTGTCGGCAATGTCGGACGAATACGGTTATGATTTTATCAAAAAAATTCCCGACCGCGAGTTTAAATACAAACTTCAGGGATTTTTGTTTCCGCAGACCTACGAATTTTTCAAAACCGCAGCGGCGCACGAAATTATCGACACAATGCTGGGCGAATTTGAAAAACAGTATTCAAAAATCGGCGATATTAAAAACATAGACTACGACACCGTTGTTTTGGCGTCACTTGTGGAGCGCGAGGCAAAGCTTGATTCCGAGCGCGGAAAAATTGCCGGCGTTATAAAAAACAGGCTTAATGAAAATATGCTTCTGCAAATTGACGCAACGGTGGTTTATGCCATAACAAACGGGCTTTACAATGCGGACAAGGTTTACTACAAAGACCTTGAAAATCCGTCGCCGTACAACACCTACAAATACAAAGGACTTCCCGTCGGCGCAATTTGCAACCCCGGTATAAAGTCATTAAAAGCGGCGCTTATGCCCGACATTCACAAGTATAAATTCTATCACACCGACGAAAATAAAAAGGACGGAAGCCATATTTTCACCGAAAATTATGACGAACATATGGCAAGCCAGTAAATTTTTCTTTACATATTGCGCAAAATATGGTAAACTGAAATGAGTATGATTTAAAGGAGCGATTTTTATGGCGAAAAAGAAAACCGAGGAACAGACAGTTTTTTTATATAAAGGAATACCGCTTACAAGGCACGGCAACGTTATAATATACGGCGACGTTAATGACAAATATTATCTTCGTATGTCGGTGCTTAAAACAAAAACGGTGAAAGACGTTGAAATTCCGCAGTATATTTACATCGAGCTTATTTCGTCAAAAGACGACAAAACAGTGAAAAAAGCCGAGCGCGAGGATATGTACGAGGCGCTTGACATCGGCGGTTTTTGGCTTGCGGAGGCACTTGAGGGATAACTTATGAAAAATAACGCAAATTACACAATGCTCACAGATTTTTATGAAATCACCATGGCAAACGGCTACCTTGAAAAAGGCTTTTGCGACAGAGAAGTTTGCTTTGATATGTTCTTCCGCAAAATCCCCGACGGAGGCGGATTTGCCGTTATGGCAGGTGTTGAACAGCTGGTTGATTATCTTGAAAATCTTCATTTTGACGAAAGCGACATAGAATTTCTGCGCTCCAAAAATATGTTCTGCGGCAAGTTTTTGGACTATCTTAAAAACTTTAAATTTGAGTGCGACGTATGGGCGATTGAGGAGGGGACACCGATTTTCCCCGGCGAGTCGATTGTTAAGGTGAAAGGTCCTGTTATGCAGGCGCAGTTTATCGAAACAATGCTTCTTCTCACAATCAACCATCAGAGCCTCGTCGCGACAAAGGCAAACAGAATTGTCCGCGCGGCGAAAGGCAGACCTGTTATGGAATTCGGTTCTCGCCGTGCACAGGGTCCGAACGGCGCTATTGACGGCGCGCGTGCGGCATACATCGCCGGCTGCTGCGGTACTGCCTGCACAATTTCCGACGTCCGCTACGGCATACCGGCGCTCGGAACAATGGCGCACAGCTGGGTTCAGCTTTTCGACTCGGAATATGAGGCTTTTTGCGCATATGCCGAGATTTATCCCACAAATTGCACGCTTTTGATTGACACCTACAACGTGTTAAAATCGGGACTTCCCAATGCGATAAGAGCGTTTAACGACGTGCTTGTTCCGAAGGGAATACGTCCTGCCGGTGTAAGAATCGACAGCGGTGACATAACATATTTGAGCAAAAAAATAAGAAAAATTCTCGACGCAGAGGGCTTTGGCGACTGCAAAATCGTCGCGAGCAACTCGCTCGACGAATATATTATCCGCGACCTGCTCGACCAAGGCGCAATGATTGACTCGTTCGGCGTGGGCGAAAGGCTTATCACGTCGCGCTCCGAGCCTGTTTTCGGCGGTGTTTACAAGCTTTGCGCAGTGTATGACGAAAACGGCAGAGAAATCCCGAAAATCAAGCTTTCGGAGAACGTTGCGAAAATCACAACTCCTTGCGCGAAGAATGTTTACAGACTTTATGAAAACGAAACGCACAAGGCGATTGCCGACGTTTTAACGCTCGAAAAAGAGGACGCGCCGAGCGGCGAATATGAGATTTTCGACCCCGAGCACACCTGGAAGAGAAAGACGATTACCGATTTTTATGCGAAAAACCTTTTGGTTAAGATTTTTGACAAAGGCAAACGCGTGTATGATTTGCCTGACATCGAGAGCATAAAACAAAAGTGCAAAACCGAGGTGGACAACCTCTGGGACGAGGTGAAACGCTGGGAAAATCCGCATAATTATTATGTTGATTTGTCGCTCGATTTGTGGAAAATTAAAGATGAACTTTTGAACAAGAAGTCGTTTTAAGACAGCGTGATGGTTTGTAAGGGTGTTTCCCTTACAAACCCTTTTTGTTTTTCCTTAATGTTACAGTTTTCCCATCATATCAAAAATAGGTTATCGTAATTTTTCTTTTGCTCCGCAGGCACCGCTTTTGGCGCAAAAGCGGTGGGAAAACGTGGGGGTTTCGATTCCCCCACACCCCACAAACGACAAGGGCTCTGCCCTTGACCCGTTCTGCAAACGTTAATTTTTCGGCGAACGGTTTATTTCTGGTTTTTGTTTGAAAAATATTTTCGATTATCTGTTGTTTGAATGATTTGATTGTTACGAGGGGTCTTGGGGTGAAACCCCAAGCCGTTTAGGGGTGCGGGGGAATCGGAACCCCCACGCTTTTGAGGCACTTTTACTCTAAAAGTGCCCCCGCGGAGCGAGAAGAAAAAATAACATATTTTATGTTTTTGATATGACACAGTAAACTGCAATTTTAAAGAAGAATTGTAAGGGAAACCTCCCTTACTCCGTAATCCCCCTCGCTATATCCAAAAATACCTTTCCTGCCTCCGCACCGCTCTGTCCGTTTTCGAGGAACACCGCCATTGCATATTTCGGTTTTTCATACGGGAAAAATCCCACAAACCAGCCGTGAACCATAAGAGAACCGTTTTCCTCCCAACCCGTCTGCGCACTGCCCGTTTTTCCGCATATTTTCAATTTTTTGTCATACGCTGTTCTGCCCGTCCCCTGCGCGACTGCAAGGTACATCATATCCTTTATTTTATCGGCGGTGTCACGGCTCACAACCTGTTTTTCGCTCTCGTAATAAAACCCGCCGTCACCGCCGTTGTCAAACGCTTTTCCCTTGACAATATTAACGTTTTTCATCACACCGCCGTTTGCGATAACCGCCGTCATACGCACCGCCTGCAACGGTGTAATCATAATCTTCCCCTGCCCTATCGCGCTGTTCGCGGTGTCGCACCTTGTCGGACCAACCTCGGCACTGCCGTGTTTTTCGCCGTCTATACCGCACACAATTTCGCCTATCCCGAATTTTTTCGCCATATCGCACAGCTTATCAGAACCCGCCGAAATTGCCAAATCATAAAAACAAACATTGCACGACTTTGCAAAAGCGCTGTAAAAATCAAGTTCGCCGTGCCCTTCTTTTTTGTTGCACACAAATTCTATGCCGTCGATATTTTCCGCACCGGCACAAAAATCGGTAAAATTTTCGCCGACTGCGCCGTTTTCCAGCGCCGCCGCGGCGGTTACGATTTTAAAAATACTGCCTGCGTTATACTCCGACACCGCGCGGTTTATAAGCTCCGTTCCGCCGTTTTTTATATATTTTTCAACGTTATTCTGGTCAAAATCGGGGCGTGACGCCATTGCAAGAACGTCAAAGCTTTCAACGTCCAAAACCACTGCCGCGCCGTTTTTTCCGCACTTGTCAAGCGCGTTTTCCGCCGATTTCTGAATGTGATAATCAAGCGTCAGCTGTATGCCCTTTTGCATTTCGCCGTCGTTTTTCACCGTTTCGGGCAAAGCTTTTATGCTGTTGCTGTTGACGTCGCCGATTGAGCTGAAAACATAGCTTCCCTCGCCCGAAAGATACGAATTAAACCGTTTTTCAAGTCCGCTCGCGCCGTCGTTTTTCGCGTCGACGTAACCTACCAAATGACGCGCAAGACTGCGCTCGTCGTAACGCTTTGTTACGTTGTAGCGCACGCTTTTCCCGTTGCCGTCGTCCTTTTTTAGAATATAACTTCGGCCATCGACGAACGGGATATAATTTCGGTCGTAAATCATACCGCGGTAGATTTTCACGGTTGTGGGAATAAGGTGCTGTTTCGACGCGGCATAGGTAAATTTTTCCTTGTCGAAAATCACGATTTTCAGCATAACAACGAGCAAAAGCGCACAGCATACCGCAAAAATTTTAAAAACCGATTTGCATCTTTTTTCCATTTATCTCACCAAAAATCAGTATCCCACGCGCGGTGTAAATTTATTCGCGCATAACGCATATAATGAATACGGGTGAGCAAAATGTTCAGAAAAAGACGGCGGATTTTTCCGTTTTTTATATTTTTTCTTGTCACGGCGGTTTTGGTTTTTTCCGCGTCGTTTGTGCGTCCGCTGGTGATGTCGGTTGCAAACACGCACCTTAAAAACACCGCCGTGCGCATAATAAACACCGCGGTGCTGAAAAATCTCTCCGACGGGAGCGCGGATTACAGCGATATTGTAACGGTGTCGAAGGACGCAAACGAGCGCGTGAGCGCGCTTTCGGTGAATTTTTCGCAGGTGAACAAAATCAAGGCAGGGCTTACGCTCGACATTTTAAACGGCATAACAAAATCGGACCGCGCCGACATTGCAATACCGCTCGGAAACTTTTTTTCAAACGAATTTATGTGGGGAACGGGTCCGAAAATACCGTTTAAAATTATGCCGAACCCAACTGTTGACGTGAATTTCCGCGACGATTTTACGTCGGCAGGAGTGAACCAAACGGTGCACAAAATCTATCTTGACGTTGACGCAAACGTGTCTGCCGCCGTGCCAGCGGTGAAAACGGGCGCGCGCGTGAAAACGTCGTTTCTCATTGCGCAAACCGTGATTGTGGGCGAAGTGCCCGAAACATACACGGGAATTAACGAAATTCCCGGAAGCATTGAGGACTACATACTCGACGTTACGCCGTAGAATAAGCAAAAATATGCACCTCAAAACCGAGGTGCATAAAATTTTAATCATTTATTTTAATACATTCCGCGCGTATCTCTGCCGATCATTCCGCGCTCTGCAAGGCTTGTATACCGGTCGTTGCAGCACACGATATGGTCAATCAGCGGAACGCCTATACCGTCGAGCAGTTTGCTGATTTTATCCGTAACTCTTATGTCGTTATCCGACGGGTGGACGCAGTTGCCGGTATGGTTATGTGCAATGGCAACGGTGTTTGCCCTGTATTTTATAACACTTTTCAAAACCTTGCGCGGATAAAACGCAGTTTCGTTTTCCGTACCCTTGCTTATGGGCGCAACCTTTTTGAGCCTGCGCTTTGCGTCCAGAATAAGCACAATAAAGTTTTCTTCGGGGTGCAGTTTGAAATAATCGGTGCAGAACCCGCCCATCACATCTTTATTCGGGAGCGGTATGCCCTCTTTCTTATAGGAATTTAGAAAAATTATAAGCTGACGGCAAAAATTGATAAGAAGCGCGCTTTTATCTCCCACGCCCTTAACATCGCGGAGGTCGGAAATATCGGCTTTGAGAACATCCTCAAGACTTCCGAACTCGTTTATAAGGCGATGCGCAATCGGGTTTGTGTCACGGCGCTTATATACAAAATACAAAAGAAATTCCAGAACCTCGTGCTCGGCAAAACCCTCCAGACCGAGATTTTCATAGCGCTCATAAAGACGCGCGCGGTGTCCGCTGTGAATATTTTCGTCCGGCTCATCCTCGGCGGTTTCGTCATCGGCGTCATCTTCAAAGCCGTTTGTATGCGCACCGGTATCGCTGAATTTAACCGAAATAACCTTCGGTTTTTCCGTCTTTTCGGTTTTTTTCGTTTCCGAATTTTCTGATTTATCTTTTTCGGATTTTTTGTCCGGCTTAATTTCTTTCTTTGCGCTCTTTGCCTTGTCCGCAAAGGTGAAGTCTATGTCAAATTTTATATCGGATATGTCACCGCCGGTCTGAACGTCCGTTTCTGCAAGATTTTCCGCGCCGTTAAGACTGTCCGACAAAACTTCAATTCCGAACCTTTCATCAATGCCTACCGTTTTGTAACCGCTTCCGTCCGCTTTCGGAACAAAGGCCTGTTTGCCGACAAACAAAGTGCCGTCGGGAAAATTCATCTTATTGTTCATCGCCAAAATTCCTTTCTTTAATAAAATTTCAGTTTTCCGTCGTATGCGCCGAATTTACAACGTTTTCCGCGGTTTCTTCCTGATTTTCTTCGCCGATAATTCCGCTTGTTTCGGCATTTTTCGACAAAAACATCAAAAATTCTATGTTTCCCTCGGGGCCTTTAATAGGTGAAAAATCAAGTCCTATGGGGTAAAGATTTGATAAGCGCGCGAGGTTTAAACAGTTTAAAATAACCTTTTTATGCACCTCTTTGTCGCGCACAACGCCTTTTTTGCCTACCTCCTCGCGTCCTGCCTCAAACTGCGGTTTGATAAGCGCAACGCACAGTCCGTCATTCGACAAAAGCGAATAAACAACGGGAAGAATGTGCTTTAGCGAGATAAAAGAAACGTCTATCGAAACAAAATCAATATCGTCTTTTATAAGCTCCAAATCGAGATACCTCACGTTTGTGCGCTCGATATTCACCACGCGTTCGTCGTTTCGCAGTTTCCACGCAAGCTGACCGTAACCGACATCGATGGAATACACCTTTTTTGCGCCGTTTTGAAGCATACAGTCGGTAAATCCGCCCGTTGACGCGCCGATGTCGACGCACACCCTGCCGTTAAGGTCAATGTCAAAAACATCTACCGCCTTTTCAAGTTTAAGACCGCCCCGGCTGACGTATTTAAGCGTGTTTCCGCGTATTTCGAGAAAGTCGCCGTCACCCGTTTTGTCGCCTGCCTTGAGCGCCTTTTGCCCGTTGACGTAAACAATCCCCTCCATTATGTATGCCTTTGCCTTTTCTCTGCTCTCGGCAAGACCTTTATTAACAAGCGCCGTATCCAATCGTTCTTTCAAGCTAAAACCCCTAATCATAAATTATTCAAAGCATTTTCTATTTTTTCGGCAACGCCCTTGCCGTCAAGACCGTATTTTTCAAAAAGTTCACGCGCTTTTCCGTGCGGAATAAATTCGTCGCCCCAGCCGATATTAACAAAATTTCTGATGTTTGAATTTACCGCGAGATAGCTTCCGAAACCGCCGTTTACAAGGTTGTCCTCCAGCGTGAAAACAAGCTTGCATTTTTTGGAATATTCCTCCAAAAGCGCCATGTCAAACGGCTTTACACTGCGAACGTTTATGTGTGCAGCGGATATATTTTTCTCTTTTAAAATTTTAACCGCGCTTTTCGCGATTTTGTTCATTCTGCCGACCGCAAAAATCGCCGCGTCATATCCGTCGTTTACAACGCACGCCTTGCCGATTTCAAAATCCGGCAAACTGTCGTCAAGCGAAATTGCACCGCGCGGATAGCGTATCGCAACGGGCGAATTTGCCTCATACAGCGCGTATTTCATCATCTGTTCAAGCTCTTTATAAGTTGTGGGCGCCAAAATTTTCATATTCGGCATATGCGAAAGATACGACAAATCGAAAATTCCCTGATGCGTTTCGCCGTCCTCGCCCACAATTCCTGCCCTGTCCACAAGAAAAACAACGTTTAAATTTTGCAGGCAAACGTCGTGGATAAGCTGGTCGTACGCACGCTGTAAAAACGTGGAATACACCGCAACCACGGGCTTTAAACCTCCTGCCGCCATACCTGCCGCGGTGGTGACCATATGCTGTTCGGCAATGCCGACATCAAAAAACCTTTTCGGGAATTTTTTCGCAAAATCGCAAAGTCCGCACCCGGCACCCATTGCCGCGGTGAGCGCGACGATTTTTTCATCTTGCAGCGCAAGGCTTTTTAAAATTTCGCCCGACGCAGACGAAAAACTAATCGCATTTTTGGTTATAATTGTAGCTTTTCTGCTCACTCCGTGAAATTCTTCGGGGTGCGTTTCCGCGCTTTCGTAGCCCATTCCTTTTTTTGTGAACGTGTGTATAAGAACAGGTCCGTCAAGCTCTTTTGCGCGCTCAAAAACCTTTGTGAGCATTTCGATATTATGCCCGTCTATAATTCCGATATATGTAAATCCGAGATTTTCAAAAACTCCGCCGGCAATGGCAGAATATTTAAACGCGTCTTTTACTGTTGAAATAGCGTGTTTTGCAACATCTCCGGCTTTTCCCATTTTTGAAAGCAGATTGTTAACGCTGTCTTTTGTGTGAAGATATTTTTTCGCCGTGCGCAGACGCGAAAGATATTCCGACATTCCGCCGACGTTTTTTTCGATAGACATTTCGTTGTCGTTCAAAATTACCAAAAGCTTCGTTTTGCTTGTGCCTGCGTCGCTCAAAGCCTCGTAAACCATACCTCCGCCCAGTGCGCCGTCGCCGAGAAACGCACAAACGTTGTAATCCTCTCCGAGAAGGTCGCGCGCACGCGCCATTCCGAGCGCCGCCGACACCGATGTGCTTGCGTGCCCTGCCGCAAAAGCGTCATATTCGCTTTCGGACGGCTTGGGAAATCCCGAAAGTCCGCCCATTTGACGGATTGTAGAAAATTTTTCATACCGCCCCGTGAGCATTTTGTGAACGTAGCTTTGATGCCCGACGTCAAACACGATTTTGTCTTTCGGGCAGTCAAAAACAAGGTGATATGCCAGCGTAAGCTCCACAACACCCAGGTTTGACGCAAGATGACCGCCTGTTTTCATAACGTTTTCCACAAGCGCACGGCGGATTTCTCCGCACAGTGCAGGGTAATCCTGCTTATTTATTTTTTTTAAATCATCGGGAGATTTAATTTTTTCAAGAAACATTTTCAGCGCTCTTTCTTCTTTTGTTTTTTACCGCCGGCTTTGCCGAATGTGAAGATATTTTTGATAAAATGCATAACAATGCCTGCGCCCTGAATGATGTCGTGGCTCTTTGTCATTGCAACGTTTTTGCCCGCCGCCTTTCCGCCGACCGTCACCGCCGCAACAATTCCCGAAAGGACGAGGTTTAAAAACATCTCATCGCCGTTGTGATATTTCACCGCGATAATCGTTACAATCGCGCCGGCAAGTCCGCCCGACACAACGCCGACGGTATCGCCGATAACATCGTTGCAGATGTTTGACACCTTTTCCGCGCTTCTTATAAGCGAAATTGCCTCTTTTCCGCCGGGTATGCCTTTTGCGTTGCGCGCGTGAAACGGCGTTTCGGACGCGCTTGTTACCGCAATTCCGACAATGTCAAAAATAATGCCGATTAAAACCACGCACACCAGCACAAAAAACGCCCAGACAATACTCACCTTTTCAATGAGCAGATTTGTCACCACGTTGATTGATACCGACAAAAAAAAGGTGAATACGGTAATTTTAAGCGGCCAGAGATTATATTTTTTCTGTTTTTTCATTTCTCTTTAAAAAAATCCTCGCAAATATTTTTTGATAAATATACAAAAACGGGCGCAAAACCCGTTTGAATTTAAAATAAAAGTGGTATTATACGAAGTAAAATTTACGGCTTAGGTTCAGTTGGATTTCCCGCCGCGCCGCCGCTTCGTCGCCAAAACGGCAGTTTCCTATTAAGGCACAGCATACCCTGTCGCCAAAGATATGACTGAATTGCCACTTAGTCCGCACTGCAATCCCCCGTATAACACAGCCTAGGAGTTTTCCTCAACGGTCGTGTCAACTCTTATCCTCTTTTGCAAGCACCATTTCAAACCCTATAACGCGCCGTCCAAAGGCCATTAGAAAGCGCGTCTGACGGTTATCCGTATTTGCTCACTCAAGGCAGGCTACTCTGCTCACAGCATATTGTTACCTACACCGCAAAACAGGTTACAGCCTAAACCGTAGCGCAAAGCATTATAGAAAGGTACTTTGCCTTTTTGGAAAAAGGTTCTTTTCAAAAAGACTAAAGCCCTTTGACTAACCGCCACGAATTTAGGTCTCCGCGGTAAAAGGGACAACGCCCGTATGCCGTTACGGGTCTGCCCTTAAACCTTAACTCCCAGCATCTGCCCCAAACTGGGCGTAAGAAGCAAACACAAGGAACTTCATCGATATGCCCTTTAGTGGATTTTTAGGCCCACCTTACAAGCTAACAGATCCGACTAGGATACTGCACCACTTATTAGCTAAATATTATATCATATTATTTAAAAAAAGTAAATATTTTTTTATAAAATTTTTATATCGCCTTTTTTCAGCGCGTTGTCGGTTTTTGTTTTTATGTTAAGACGGTATTTTTTCCAAAAATACTGCCTGTTTTCCTTTTTATATCCCGACACTGCGGCGATGTCCTTACTGTTTGCAAAAACGGTTATTTCGCCTTTTGCGCCGTTTTGCAAAACATATTTTTCTATTTTTTTCTTATACATCAGCGTTTCCGCCATTTCCCTTATTGCAGGGTGATACGGTCCTGTCACGGTGTTTTCGTTCACCTCGCCGGTGGTCTGAAGTCCCACGCGGATAACGTTAATTTTGTTTGCATAAAACTTTTCAAGAATTTCCGACAGAATTTCAACCGTAAATTCAAGCGAAAGAGGCGTGTAGCTTCCCTTTTTCATCATATCGAAAAGCGCCGTATCTTCTATCACAAGCGTGGGATAAACCCTTACGCAATCGGGTTTTAGGCTTATTATGTCATCACAGGTTTTGAGCATTTTTTCTTTTGTGTCGCCCAAAAGTCCAAGCATCATTTGAAGTCCCAGCGAAAACCCGTGTTCTTTTATAAGGCACGCCGACTTAAACACCGCGTCCGCACTGTGTCCGCGTCCGCTTTTTTTCAGCACGTCGCTGTCGGTTTTTGTTTTTATGTTAAGACGGTATTTTTTCCAAAAATACTGCCTGTTTTCCTTTTTATATCCCGACACTGCGGCGATGTCCTTACTGTTTGCAAAAACGGTTATTTCGCCTTTTGCGCCGTTTTGCAAAACATATTTTTCTATTTTTTTCTTATACATCAGCGTTTCCGCCATTTCCCTTATTGCAGGGTGATACGGTCCTGTCACGGTGTTTTCGTTCACCTCGCCGGTGGTCTGAAGTCCCACGCGGATAACGTTAATTTTGTTTGCATAAAACTTTTCAAGAATTTCCGACAGAATTTCAACCGTAAATTCAAGCGAAAGAGGCGTGTAGCTTCCCTTTTTCATCATATCGAAAAGCGCCGTATCTTCTATCACAAGCGTGGGATAAACCCTTACGCAATCGGGTTTTAGGCTTATTATGTCATCACAGGTTTTGAGCATTTTTTCTTTTGTGTCGCCCAAAAGTCCAAGCATCATTTGAAGTCCCAGCGAAAACCCGTGTTCTTTTATAAGGCACGCCGACTTAAACACCGCGTCCGCACTGTGTCCGCGTCCGCTTTTTTTCAGCACGTCGCTGTCGGTTGACTGGACGCCCAGCTCGATTGCCGTAAAACCGTAATTTTTAAGGCGGTTAAGGCAATTTTCGTCTATCGCGTCGGGACGGGTTGAACATCTTATACCGTTCACCTCGCCCGATTTCAAATATTTATACGCAATATTGCAAAGTGCGTTTTGAATATCCAAATCTATCGCGGTGAAGCTTCCGCCGAAAAACGCAATTTCAACGTATTTTCCGCCCTTTGAATATTTTTTAATTGTTTCAAGATTTTCTCTTATAAAGCCGTCAACCTCGGCATAATCGAGCACGCTTTTTTTGCCGGTGATTTTTTTTTGATTGCAGAAAACACAGTTGTGCGTGCACCCGATATGCGGTACAAAAACGGGGATATTATAGTATCTCATTTTATGCCCAGCCTCATACACGCTTCTTTTGCCGCCGCCTGCTCTGCGGTTTTTTTGCTTTTGCCCTTGCCCTCACCGCATTTTTTTCCGTCCACCGAAACCGCGTAAACATAGCGTTTGTCGTGGTCGGGACCGCTCTGCGAAACAAGCGTATATTCCACACTCTTTGCATATTCCTGAGCGTATTCCTGCAAACGCGTTTTGTATTCCAGAATTTTCGGATTTTTGCCCGAATATTCGTTTATATATTTAACGGTAAAATTCAAAATAACCCTTTTTGCCTCGTCCATTCCGCCGTCGAGAAAAATGCCTGCAAAAACCGCCTCAACCGCGTCTGCGATTATGGATTTGCGCTCTCTTCCGCCGTTTAATTCCTCGCCCCGGCTGAGATACAGGCACTCGCCTATGCCGATTTCCGCGGCGATTTTGTCCAGCCCTTCCTCGCACACAACACTTGCGCGGATTTTAGACAAATCGCCCTCACTGCTGGTTTTTAAGTGATTGAAAATGTATTCCGACACCACAACCGACAGCACGCTGTCGCCCAAAAATTCCATACGCTCGTAGCACTTTGCGCCTTTCACCTCGTTTATGTATGAGCTGTGCGTAAGCGCAGTTTTCAAAAGGCTGACATTTTTAAATTTATACCCTATTTTTTCCTGAAGTTTATCTAATTTATTCATATTTTCACCTAACCGAAATCAGGCATCAGATGCTCGAACATCTGATGCCCTTTTCTTAAATCAGTTTACTTTTGAGTTGATATAGTTCATTGCGTCCGAAACGGTAACAATATTTTCCGCCTCTTCTTCGGGAACCTCAATTTCAAATTCTTCTTCAATAGCCATAATAAGCTCGACCATATCAAGCGAATCCGCACCGAGGTCATCTATAAACGACGCTTCGGGAGTAACTTTGCTTTCGTCAATTCCGAGCTGCTCGACAATAATATTCTTAATTTTTTCAAACACCCTTTTTCACCTCCAAAAATTCTGCTATAAGGTATTTACCCGCTTTTTGTCCCTTTAAACAAAAATTTTGGAAATTTTTGTGTTTTTTTATTTTCCGCTGTTTACCTCGCTCGCGCTTGCAATCATAAGCTTTTCGCCCGGAACGTATACACCCTCGTTTTCAGCGGTGTTAAAGCAAATTTTTATAACGTCTTTAATGTTGTCGGCGCAGATTATCTCAATCGGCAAATCCTCAAACGTTCGGCGGTAGTTGTCGCGCGGAATTATCACGCGTTTGATATTCGCATTTTGCGCCGCCTCGATTTTGGACGCCACACCGCCCACAGCATAAACCGAGCCGAGAATGGAAACCTCGCCGGTAAGTGCAATATCAGACGGCATTTTGATGTTTTTCACCGCCGAATAAACCGCGCAGACAAGCGCAATTCCTGCCGACGGACCGTCAACGGGAATACCGCCGGGGAAGTTTATATGAATGTCAAAATCGGCGGTGTTTATTCCGAAAACGTTCTTTAAAACCGTCACTGCGTTTTCCACCGACTCTTTCGCGGTGCTCTTTTTAATGAGCCGTCTTCCGCGCATTTCAAGCTGTTCGCTCTCGATAATTCCGCTCACCGAAACGCTTCCGCCGTTTGCGCTTTTCTTCGCCGATGCCTCGATTTTCATAAAATATCCCGTCGACAAATTTGCCACCGAAAGACCGTTTACAACGCCGACTTTCGGTTCGGACGCGCACTTTGCAATGACCTTTGGCTGATATTTTCCCACCTGTAAAACCCACTCGGTGTCTTTCACCGTCACGTTTTTTCTGCCCTCGGTCGCCGCGGCGCTGATTGACGTTTGAATAATGCTCACCGCGTCGCGCCCGTTGTCGGCAAACTGCGAAATAAGTTCGCACACGCCGTCCTCAAGCGACACGCCCGCATTTTTTGCGGCATTTTCGGCAATTTTTTCAACGCTGTTTTTGTCCAGCGCGTTAAAATAAATCTCCACACAGCGCGAGCGCAGAGCAGGCGGAATTTCTTCGGGATTTCGCGTCGTTGCGCCCACAAGACGGAAGTCGGCAGGCATACCGTCGCGGAAAATTTTGTGTATATGCAATGGAATATTTTTGTCACCGCTCGCATAATACGCGCTCTCAAATTTCACGCGTCTGTCCTCCAATACTTTCAAAAGACGGTTGAGCTGAATGGGGTGCAATTCACCGATTTCGTCGATAAAAAGCACACCGCCGTGCGCATTTGACACCGCGCCCGGTTTGGGCTGGGGAACTCCCGCGTTGCCGTATGCGCCCGAACCCTGATAAATAGGGTCGTGCACCGAGCCGATTAACGGGTCGGCAATGCTCCGCTCGTCAAACTGCAAAGTGGTTGCGTCGGTTTCGATAAACTTCGCACTCGGCAAAAACGGCGAACACGCAGTGTGCTTTGCACGCTCCAGAATAAGCCGTGCCGCCGCGGTTTTGCCCACGCCCGGGGGTCCGTAAATAAGGACGTGCTGAGGATTAGGTCCGCAAAGCGCGGCTATAAGCGCTTTTACCGCCTCCTCCTGCCCTACAATTTCGCTCAAATTTTTCGGACGCGTTTTCTCGGAAAGCGGTTCGGCAAGCTTTATTTTTTCAAGAGCATTAAGCTTTTCAAGCTCTTTTTTCGACTCTCCCGTAACGGCATTCTGACTGCTTCTCTGCGAATAAAGCAATGAAAAAAAGTATATTCCCACCACTGCGGAAAAGAAAAACTGCAATGTCATAATCACTGTATTTATCAACTTTCTTCCCTTCTTTCCACTTATAATTTTTGCATATAAAATTTTATTATTCAAATTTTTATATTGAATTTTTATTTTGTTTGTAGTATAATCAATACAAGTGTATTTATCAGTAAAGCGAGGTTAATTTTGTGAATTATTTCAGTGAACATAAAAAGGCTTTTACCGCAGTCATTATTGCGGTTCTGGCAGTGCTGGCGGTTTGCGTTTTTGCGTTTTCGCAAAGAAAACACTGCAAAAGCGAAAACAGAAATGCGGTTCAGTCGCAGAGCACCGATACAGAAGTTAAAACGGACGAAAATAAAACAGGCGGAACAGACAAAAACACCGATAAAACCGACGGTGCAAAATCGGCGGAAAGTCCGCTTAAAGAGGGCGAAAGCCTGGAAAAGCTTGTAGACGATTTCAACACTCTGCCCGACGGCGAGGAAAAGGAAAAGGTGCGCAAGCGTCTTGAAGAAATTTTAGCCGAGGCGGAAAAACAGTCGCCGGCAAACAGTGCAAATCAGGAGGATAACAATGGCAAAGACCAATAACGAAAAAGTGCATAAAACCAGCATCGGCGGTCAGGCGGTTATGGAGGGCGTTATGATGCGCGGACCGAAAGAAATCGCCACGGCGGTGCGGAAATCAAACGGCGAAATTATAATCGACAAAAAAGAAGTAAGCTCGGTTTTTACAAAATATAAATTTTTGAAAATTCCGATTTTGCGCGGTGTAATCTCGTTTTTCGAGTCGATGATTACCGGCGTGAAATGCCTTATGTTTTCCGCCGAGCAGGCGGATTTGGAGGACGGCGAAGATTACAAGCCGTCGAAATTCGAGCAGTGGCTGGACGACAAATTCGGCGACAAGGTTAAAGATATTGTGATATATTTTTCGGTTTTCGTGTCGCTCATTTTCAGCGTGGGACTATTCATTCTTCTCCCCACGGTGCTTGTCGGGTGGCTGAAAAAATTCATTGTCAGCGCGCCTGTTTTGTCGCTCTGCGAGGGCGGTGTGAGAATTGTGATTTTCCTTGCGTACCTGTTTTTGGTGTCGCGTATGAAAGACATTCAGCGCGTTTTTGAGTATCACGGCGCGGAACACAAGACCATTGCGGCATACGAACACGGCGAGGAATTAACTCCCGAAAACGCGCGCAAATATTCGCGTCTGCACCCGAGATGCGGAACAAGCTTTTTGCTTATCGTTATGATTATCAGCATAATATTTTTCTCGTTTTTAAAGTGGGAAACCGTTTGGCAGAGAATGCTTTACAGACTGCTTCTTTTGCCCGTGGTTGCAGGCGTTTCGTACGAAATCATAAAATTTGCCGGCAGGAGCGACTCAAAGCTTGTGAAATGGCTCACTTCGCCCGGTCTTGCACTTCAGCTTCTCACCACGCGCGAGCCCGACGACAGCCAGCTTGAAGTTGCCATTGCGGCGCTCAAAAGCGTTTTGACGGGAAACAAAGACGACGACAAATGGTAGAAAATAATTTGAATTTTGACAAAAACAGCACAATCGGCGAACTGAAATTCTGCGCGCAGAAAATGCTTTTGCAATGCGGAATTGAACGTCCTCAAACCGACGTTACGGCAATGCTTAAACACATTTTAAAATGTGACGAAATTTACCTTGTCACACACAAAAACAACATTTTGCCGACCGAAAAGTTTGCCCAATTTAAAGATTTTTTGGAAAAGCGTAAAAACGACGTTCCGCTCGGCTATATTCTGGGCGAAAAAGAGTTTATGTCACTCAAATTCTGCGTTGACGAAAACACGCTTATCCCCCGTCCCGACACCGAAACGGTGGTTGAAGAGGTTATCGCGCGGACAAAAACGGGCGATAAAATTCTCGATTTGTGCACGGGGAGCGGTGCGATTGGAATTTCGTGCGCGAAATACACCTCGGCACAGTGCGTTGTGTGCGTTGACAAATTTGAAAAAACCCTTGCGGTTGCCGAGAAAAACGCCCGTATCAACGGCGTTTCGGACGTCTGCGAGTTTATACGGCTCGACGTTTTGGAAAATCTTTCAGATCTTAAAAAAGCATACGGAAAATTTGATATTTGCGTGTCAAATCCGCCGTATATCGAAACCGACGAAATTGAAAAGCTTGACAAAACGGTGAAAAATTACGAACCGAAATCCGCTCTGGACGGCGGAAAAGACGGACATTTGTTTTACAGAAAAATCGTCGCGGACGCGGAATTTTTTCTTAAAAAAGGCGGAATTTTGGCTTTTGAAATCGGCTTTGACCAGGCTGACGCGGTTAAAAGCTTAATGACAGAAAAATTTGAAAATACCGTTGTAAAACGCGATTTGGGCGGAAACGACCGCGCGGTAATCGGTATTTTGAGGTGAAAAAATGGTTAAAATTATGCACATTGCAGACGTGCATCTTGACAGAAAAACAGAGGGCTTATCCCCCGAAAAAAGCGCGTTAAGGCGCGCGGAATACAAAGAAACATTTGAAAAAGCAATAAATCTCGCAAAAGAGGAAGATGTTAAAATCATACTTATTGCCGGCGACCTGTTCGACAGCGCTTTAACCGCTGACAGCACGGTGGATTTTGTACGCAAGACGCTTGCGAAAATTCCCGAAATTTATGTATTTATTTCACCCGGCAACCACGACCCTATCGCGAGCGGAATTTATTCGCGTCTTGGTGAAAATTTGAGCGAAAACGTGAAAATTTTCGGCACAAGCCTCGAATGTGTTGAACTCGACGCATTGAACGTGCGCGTTATCGGCGCAGGATTCGACGGCGAATATCAGGAAAACTGCCTGCTTTCGGGCTTTTCCGCGCCTGACGACGGCAAGATAAATCTCGTCTGCATACACGGCGACCTAAAATCTGGCAGTGAATACAATCCCCTTTTGCAAAGCGATATTTCGGGTACCAATGCCGACTACATTGCGCTCGGTCACACGCACGCATATTCGGGCATTTTGACGTCGGGAAAAACTCACTATGCATATTCGGGCGCGCTCGAACCGCACGGTTTTGACGAAACTGGTGAAAAGGGCGTTCTTATCGGAAATATTGACAAGCAAAAAGCGGATTTAAAATTTGTTCCTCTTGAAAAAAGACGATTCAACGTCTGCGAAATTGACGTTTCGGACTGTGAAATTTTTGAAGATGTTATCGGCAAAATCCGCGAAAAATTAACGCGCGCGTCCGACTTTTACAAAATCGTTCTCACGGGCGGAAAAAAAGCGGAAATCAAGCTTGACAAGGCCGTTTTAAACTCGTTTTTTGAAGACAGCGTTTTTTACATAAAATTCTCCGACGAAACGAAATCTCTCCTTGACATTGACGCGCTGTGCGAAGAATACACGTTAAAAGGCATTTGCGCAAAGCGCATAAAAGAGCTTTCTGACGGCGGAAACAAGGAATTTTACGACAAAGTTGCAGACTATCTTTTCGGTCTGTTTTAGGCGGTGACGGATTGTATATTAAGGAAATAAACATAAAAACTTTCGGCGGTATCGAGAACAAAACCTATAATTTTTCCGACGGCTTGAATGTGCTTTTCGGTGCGAACGAATCGGGAAAATCGACGGTTATCGCGTTTATAAAATACATTTTTTACGGAATTTCGGGCAGAAAAAGCGAATTTAAACGTTATGTTCCGCTTTCGGGCGAGCCGATGTGCGGAAGCATTACGGTGTGCGGCGATAACTGTGAATACGAAATTTTCAGAACGTCAAAGGGCGCAAAAGCAAAGCAAATTTCGGTTGTGAACAAGGTAAACGGTGATGTTATGAGCGTCGATTTCGCCCAGAATATCGGCAAAAATCTATTTTCACTCGGCGAGGACGCTTTTTTGAATACGCTTTTTGTGTCCAACATTTCAAGCAAAATTTCGGGCGGTGACGGCGAAATTTCCGCGCGCCTTTCAAACCTCGCGCAAAGCGGTGACGAAAACACGTCACAGGAGAAAATTTGCAAAAAAATTGACGAAGATATTTTAAATTTGTCCTCCCCCAAGCGGAAAAACGCGGTTATTCCGACGCTTGAAACCGAACTTTCAAACCTTGACGAACGGCTTTACAAAGCGAATGAAAACAGCGGAAAATCGGTGTTGCTGGAGGAAAAATTTGCAAAAATAAAATCCGCACTCGAAAAAGCAGAGGAAGAAAAAGAAAAACTTGAACACGAAAAAAACATTGCGCGTCTCGGAGAAAACGGTGCGAGAATTGAGAAACTCCAAAACGAAATAAAATTTTCGCAAGACGAATTAAACCGATTAAACGACGAATTTTCAAGCTTTGATATGAGCGTCTACGACGGAATAAAAAATATTTCCGAGGAGGAGGAAACGCGGTTTTTAAGTGAAAAAGACGACAATTTTTCCGCACGTCTTATGATTTTGGGGGAGCGTAGGAAAAATCTTTCGTCGGGCAAAAAAACGTGGTTTGCACTGCTTATCGCGTCGCTTGCAATGATTGCGGTTTTTGCGTTTGTAATGCCTGTTTTGTGCATTGCGGCGGCGGTTTTGGGTGTTGTGAGCGCTTATCTTTACATATCAAACGGCAAAAAACTCAACGAAACGTCGGAAGAATTCGACAAAACCGAAAAACAAAAAGAGGAAAACGAGGCATTTGGCGCGAACTTTTTAAAGAAGGTCAATCTTTTGTCAAAAGCCGATTACATTTCAAAAAAGAACGCTTACACGGCGGTCTTATCGCAGAGAGAAGTGCTTAGAGCGAAGATAAATTCGGCACAAGGCACGCTTTTGTCAAAACAAAACGAACTCGAAAGCCTGTCGGACGCGCTTTTGAAAGAATACGGCGAAACCGAAAAAGACGCGCTTCTTGAAAAATTAAAATCCGCAAAACCGACCGTTTCGCAAGCCGATGCGGAAAAACTCGTCAAAGAAAAAATGAGCGAAATTGCAAATCTTATGCGCGAATTAAACAAAACGGAATTTGAAATTTATTCGGTAAAAACGGGCACAGACGACGTTTTGAGCCTTGAAGAACAGATTGAAAACACAAAATCGGCACTCAAAGAAAAACGCGCAGAGCTTGAAATAATCACATCGGCGAAAGAAATTTTTGAATACGCCGTGTCAAGCCAGCAAAGCAACTTTGCGCCGTCGCTCGCAAAAAAGGTGAGCGGAATTTTCTCGCAAATCACAAACGGCGCGCACAGCGACGTTTTGATTGACAAAACCTTCGGAGCGCGGTATAAAAAAGACGGCGGATATGCCGACGAAACAATTTTGAGCAAAGGTGCGCTCGACCAGTTGTATTTTGCGTTAAGATTTGGTATAATAGATATGATAAACGAGAAAAATGCGCCTGTTTTTTTGGATGACGCGTTCAGCCAATACGACGATTTGCGCTTTAAAACAGTGTTTTCGTACCTTTCGGACTACGCAAAACACACGCAGGTGATAATCTCTGCCTGCCGTGAAAATGAAATTTATCAAAATACAGATAACATAAACATAATTAAATTATAGGAGGTGCTTTTTATGGAAATTGTATGCGCAAAGCTTGCGAAGGGCGATGTTTTTATAAACCTTGACGTTATTGCCAAAGCGGCGGGAATTGTTGCCGAAAACTGCTACGGCGTTGTGGGTATGGCATACCGCTCCAAAAAAGACGAATTTGCAAGTTTGCTAAAAAAAGACAGTCTTACAAAAGGAATTAAGGTTTACACGGAAGATAACAAAATTGCTGTTGATATGCACATCATTGTTGACTACGGCGTAAATATAGGCGCCGTTTCGGAAAACGTTATGAGCAACGTTAAATACCACATTGCAAACATCACGGGTATGGAAGTTGCAAAGGTTGACGTGTATGTTGAGGGCTTCAGATTGCAAAAATAAGGAGAAGAAGATGGTTAAGAAAATTGACGGCACACTGTTTGCCGATATGATAATTTCAGGCGCCAACAATCTTTGCAATCAGAAAAGCATTGTTGACAACCTTAACGTTTTTCCCGTTCCCGACGGTGATACGGGCACAAATATGTCGCTTACGATTTCCGCGGCGGTCAAAGAGATTGCGGCGAACCGCGAAAAGAGTGTTTTGGATATTTCCAAAATCATGGCGTCGGCGACGCTTCGCGGTGCAAGAGGAAATTCGGGCGTAATTTTATCACAGCTTATGCGCGGAATAAACAAAGGTCTGACGGGCGCGGACGCTGATTTTGAGGGCGTTGCGGCGGCGTTTAAATCGGCGGCGGACACCGCTTACCGCGCGGTTATGAAACCGACGGAGGGCACAATTCTCACCGTTGCGCGCGAAACTGCGGAGGCGGCGGAAAAATACGCGAAAGACGGTCTTGACGCGGTTGAATTTTTTGAAAAAATCGTAAATTCGGCGAATGAGTCGCTTGCAAAAACACAGTTTATCCTCCCCCAGCTCAAGCAGGCAGGTGTTGTAGATGCAGGCGGAAAAGGTCTTGTGTGCATTTTGGAGGGCGCGCTCGCGTTTCTCAAAACGGGTGAAATCGTTGCGCTTGACGAAAGAGAAACACCGCTTAAAACGCAAAGCACGCCGAAAGACGTTCAGGCGGATATAAAATTCCAGTACTGCACGGAATTTTTGATTAACAAAAAGGCTAAAAACGTTGATGTATTCAAGTTTAAATCGACAATCGAATACTACGGCGACTGTATGCTTGTTATAGATGACGACGACGTGGTGAAAGTGCATATTCACACAAACACGCCGAACCTTGTTATCGGCGAGGCGCTCCGTCTGGGCGAACTTATCAACATTAAAATCGACAATATGCGCTATCAGCACGACGAAAAGGTTATCACCAAAGAGGACAAAAAGAATGCCGAAAAGGAAATCGGCTTTGTTTGCGTTGCGGCGGGCGCCGGAATTAAAAAGACATTTTTCGACCTCGGCGTTGACCACATTATTGAGGGCGGTCAGACTATGAACCCCAGCACAGAGGACATTTTGTCCGCTATTGATTTGGTGAATGCGAAAAACGTTTTTGTGTTCCCAAACAACAAAAACATCATTCTTGCGGCGGAACAGGCGAAGGAACTTTCTGACAGAAACGTTATCGTAATTCCGACAAAAAGTATTCCGCAGGCGGTTTCCGCGCTTCTTGCATACGACGAGGATTTGCCGGTTGAGGACAACGAGGACGTTATGTGTGAGGTTATTGACGGCGTGAAGTCGGTGCAGATTACAACCGCGGTGCGCGACACAAACCTTGACGGAAACGACATCAAAACAGGCGACATTTTGGGCATTGTTGACGGAAAAATTAAAATTGTCGGCAAAAAGGACGAGGATGTTTTGATTTCGTCGCTTGCGGAAATCGTTGACAGTGACACAGGAATCATCACCGTTTTCTGCGGTGAAGAAGTGCCCGACAAGGCAGGCGAAAAATTGAAAGCAAAACTTGAAAAGAAATTCTCCGACTGCGACGTTACCGTTATGCGCGGCGAACAGCCGATTTATTCGTATATCGCGTCGGCGGAATAGGTAAATTTTATGGATTTTCAAAGTTACATAAAAACGCTCAACACCGACGTTACCTACATTAAGGGCGTCGGTGAAAAGCGAAAAATTATGCTTAACCGTCTGTCGCTTTACAACGTCTGGGATATTATTTACAATTTTCCCAAAGACTACGAGGACAGGCGGACTTTTGTTAAAATATGCGATGCTAAAGAGGGCGAAAGATGCTGTATAAAGGCTGTTTTGTCCTCATTTCCTATGCAGAAAAGAATTAAAAAGAACATTGTTTTGTGTGCTCTGCCCGTAAACGACGGCACGGGAGTTATTTTCGTGAAATGGTTTTCAAACCCGAAATATCCCGTGAAATTCGACCTCGGCGCAGGGTATATTTTTTACGGCAAGGTGACGAAAAATTTCGGAAAACTTGAGCTGGAAATGCTTGAGGCAGAGCGCGCGGACAACGCTGAAAACGTGCTTAAAATTATGCCCGTTTACCACCTTACAAAAGGCGTTACACAGAAATTTGTGCGCGGCACGGTGAAAAATGCGTTTGACAAATTCGATATATTTTACGATATTTTCGACGATTTTACACGCGAGAGATACTCGCTCTGTTCGCTTGATTTTGCACTCCGGCAGATGCACTTTCCGTCAGACTTTGAAACGCTTGCAAAGGCGCGCGAACGGCTCGTTTTTGAGGAACTTTTCATACTTCAGCTTTCGCTTTTATACATTCGCAAAAACCGCGAACAAAAAACTACCGAGCGCGTGCGCGACATATCATATAAGGAAGAATTTGAAAAAACTCTGCCGTTCACGCTGACCGGCGCACAACAAAACGTTCTTAATGAAGTGCTTTGCGATTTGCAGAGCGAAAAATGCGCAAACAGACTTATTCAGGGTGACGTGGGAAGCGGAAAAACCGTCATCGCCGCCGCGGCAATGTACGTCTGCGTGAAAAACGGTTTTCAGTCGGCACTTATGGCGCCCACCGAAATTCTGGCGGTTCAGCACTACGAAACGCTCAAAAAAATGTTTGACGGACGTGTTAACATCTGCCTTTTAACGTCGTCGACAAAGGGCAAAAAAAAGCTCTACGAGGCTATTGAAAACGGTGAATTTGACGTTATAATCGGCACACACGCTCTGCTTAACGACAACGTAAAAATTCCGAAACTTATTCTTGCCGTCACAGACGAACAGCACCGTTTCGGCGTAAATCAGCGTTCCGTTTTGTCGGCAAAAACAAAGGCGTGCAACGTGCTTGTTATGAGCGCGACGCCCATTCCGCGCACTCTTGCGCTGATTTTATACGGCGATTTGGATATATCAATCGTAAATTCTATGCCGAAAGGACGGCAGAAAATCGACACCTTCTGCGTGAACGAATCGTATCGCAAACGCGCATATTCGTTTGTGGAAAAGGAAATCGAGAAAGGCAGACAGGCGTACATCGTGTGTCCGCTTATCGACGAAAGCGAAAATCTCGACGTTATGTCGGGCGAAAAAATGTTTGCGCACCTTGCAAACGAGGTGTTCCCCACGCGGAAAATCGGGCTTTTGCACGGCAAAATGAAAGCGGACGAAAAGGACAAAGTTATGCAGTCGTTCAAAAACGGCGAACTTGACATTTTGGTGTCCACAACCGTTATCGAGGTCGGCGTGGACGTTCCCAACGCAACGATTATGCTGATTGAAAATGCCGAAAGATTCGGACTTTCCCAGCTTCACCAGCTCCGCGGACGCGTCGGCAGGGGCGAACACAAGTCATACTGCATACTTTTCTGCAACGCGCTTGACAACGAGAAAACCGCCGAGCGAATGAAAATTATGGTTAAATCGTCCGACGGATTTGAAATTGCGAAAAAAGACCTTGAACTGCGCGGATTCGGTGAATTTTTCGGAACGCGCCAGCACGGCTTGCCGACACTTAAAGTTGCAAATCTTTTCACCGATTTGGAAATTTTAAAGCACGCGCAAAAGCTTTGTTATGAAGTTTTGTCGCGCGACCCGAACCTTAAACACACGCAAAACAGACTTATTTTTGCGCGTATCAAAGCGCTTTTTAATAAATTTGACGGGCGCGATATTTTTAATTAGAACAAAACAAAAGCCGTTTGTAAAAACGGCTTTTTCATATTTTAAAGCTTGTTATGAGTGAACTTCGCTGTCGTTGATAACAAGAATATCGTTGTTTTTTATCACGGTGTTTCCTTTCGGAATGATGATTTTTCCGCGGCGGCGAATCATAATTATAAGCTTCCGGTCGTACGCTATATCTTTAAGCGCCCTGCCCGAAAAACCGTCATTTTCCTCAACCGTGATTTCATAAAGGTGGACGTCGCTTGCGCCGTCGCTCGCCTTACCGCTCAAAATAAGGCTGTCGCCCTCTTTAAGCACCGTTTTTCCGTTGGGTACAAGCTTTTTGCCGTCACGGATTATCAGCACCAAAATCGACTCGGGAGGAAAGGTGATTTCACGGATTTCCTTCCCTATCCAAGCGTGATTTTCGGGAATTTTAAACTCTATAAACTGTACCGCAACCTCGTCGGTATAGTCGGTAAATGTTTTCATAACGTCGGCTTTTTCGTCTATCATATCAAGCACGCGCGCGATTTTCGGAATGAGCGAACCTTGCACCAAAATTGAAAAAAGCACCACGAAAAACACGATATGAAAAATGTCGTTGTCCACAACAGCAGGGTTTATCACCGCCATAATGGCAAAAACTATGGACGCCGCGCCTCTCATTCCCGCCCACGACACAAACAGAAATTCTTTAAATCTGCATTTTAACGGAAACATTATGACCGACACCGCAACGGGGCGCGCAGCGAACGTCAAAAACAGCGCGAGCAAAAGTCCCGTTGCAAAAACTGTGCCGAGTTTTGTGGGAAACGACAAAAGTCCGAGCAGAAAGAACAGAACCATCTGCATAAGCGAGGTTACGCCGTCGAAAAAATTCACCAGTCCCGTTTTGTTTGAAAGCTTGGTATTTCCCAGTATTATACCCGTTATGTAAACCGAAAGATAACCGTTTCCGCCGAAATACGACGGCAGTGCGTAGGACAAAACCGCAACCCCGACTATGAAAATCATATCAAATCCCGACGCGGAAACCTTGAAATTTTTCAAAATCCAAATCGCGATATATGCGATGGCTGCGCCGAAAATCAAGCCGTAAACAACCTGTGCAAAAAGCATATACACCGCGGACTGCGCCTTCATACCGCCGTTCATCAGCGTCAGCACAATCACTGTGAGCATATACGAAAACGGGTCGTTGCTTCCGCTTTCAACCTCCAAAAGCGATGCGCAGTTATATTTTAAATTGAGCCGTTTCGACCTCAAAATCGAGAAAACCGACGCCGCGTCGGTGGAGGATATGACCGCGCCGATAAGAAAACTTTCGAGAACTGCTATTTTTAAAACAAAATGACAGAAAAGCCCCACAAGCCCGGCAGTGAAAAACGTTCCGAACGACGAAAGAAGCACCGCTTTTGCAAGAACGGGACGCGCAAAGTTCATATTTGTGCCGAATCCGCCGTAAAACATAATGAAAATAAGCGCGACCGAACATATCCGCTCGGCAAAAATGTAGTCGTCAAACGGAATATGCACAACTCCGTCCGACCCGAAAAACATTCCGAGCAGAATAAACGCGAGCAGTGCCGGTATGCCGACCTTGCTTGACAGGCGGTTGAAAAGCACGCACGCGAATATCACAACCGACGCCATAATGAGAACTGCCGTCATTTTGCCTCACCTCTTTTTTCAAAAATATGGTTTAATTATATCAAAATTTTATGCGCAAGTCTACAATTTATTGTAAAATTTTATCAACTTTATAAAATTTTCTTGACATATTGTTTTGTTTGGTGTATGATTAAAGCATACAAAACATACCGAAACGGTAAGAATTGAAAATTTGCTTTTTGCAGAGGATAAAAATGTCGGAAAAATTCATTCGCACCGCCCTTTTGTTCGGGCACGAAAAAATGAATATTTTGAAAAATTCGCATATCGCCGTTTTCGGAATAGGCGGTGTGGGCGGTCACTGTGCCGAGGCGCTTGTGCGCAGCGGTGTCGGAAAAATCGACCTTATCGACAGCGACAAAGTTTGCGAATCGAACATAAACCGCCAGATTATCGCGACGGTAAAAAGCATAGGAATGTATAAAACCGACGCGGCGAGAGAGCGTTTTCTCGATATAAACCCCGATGCGGAAATTAACACTTTTAACGTTTTCTACACCCCCGAAACGGCGCATTTGTTCGATTTTTCAAAATACGACTGTATCGTTGACGCGATTGACACCGTGACGGGAAAGATTGAGCTTATTGTAAACGCGGATAAGGCAAACACGCCGATTATCAGCTCAATGGGCGCCGGAAACAAGATAAACCCCGATATGTTTGAGGTGTCGGACATTTACAAAACCGAAATTTGTCCGCTTGCAAGGGTTATGCGCCGTGAGCTTAAAAAACGCGGAATTAAAAAGCTTAAAGTTGTTTATTCAAAAGAAAAACCCTTGACGCCGATTTTGGAAATCGCGCAGACCGAAGAGGGTTTCGGCGAAAGCAAGCGCCGTCAGACACCCGGAAGCACGGCATTTTCGCCGTCGGTTGCAGGGCTTATCATTGCCGGCGAAATTATAAAGGATTTAACGCATACAAAAAACGTATGACTTGACAAACGAAGTTTCGTTTGATATAATGAAAAAGATGTTTTTACATTGAGGTGAATTTTTATGAAGAGCGTATTTTCAACCTTAACAATGATGTATATGTGCACATTTTTCGGTATGTGCCGCTTTTCAAGTGCAAAAAAATCTGCCTGTTTTATGTAAATCAAACAATTTTTGCAATCATTTAAACATAAATCAGGAAGAAAATTCCTGATTTTTTTATTGCAAAATTAAGGAGCTGAAATTTTAGCTATGATAGAAATTAAAAATCTTGAAAAAAGCTTTAAAACGTCATACGGCACAATCACGGCATTGAAAGACATAAACTTAACCGTGAACGACGGCGAAATCTTCGGAATTATCGGTCTTTCGGGCGCAGGAAAATCCACACTTGTAAGGTGTATCAACCTTCTCGAGCGTCCAACAAAGGGCGAGGTGGTGCTGGACGGAAAATCGCTTACAACCCTTAAGAAAAAAGAACTTTTAAAGGTCAGACAGTCTATCGGAATGATTTTCCAGGGATTTAACCTTTTGGAGCAGAGAAACGTTTTAAAAAACGTGTGCTATCCGCTTGAAATTGCCGGCGTGAAAAAAGCGGACGCGGAGAAAAAAGCGAAAGAGCTCATCGAAATGGTCGGTCTTTCGGACAGACTTTTATCCTATCCGTCACAGCTTTCGGGCGGACAGAAACAAAGAGTTGCCATTGCGCGCGCACTTGCCACAGACCCGAAATACATACTCTGCGACGAGGCTACAAGCGCACTCGACCCCAACACAACACAGTCGATTTTGGAACTTTTAAAACAAATAAACAAAACAATGGGCGTGACAATCGTTGTCATCACTCACGAAATGAAAGTTATAGAGCAAATCTGCGACCGCGTTGCGGTTATCGACAAAAGCCAAATCGCAGAGTCGGGCAAAGTAAGCACCGTTTTTGCAAACCCGAAATCGGACATTGCAAAAGAACTTATTCTTCCGAAGTCGAAAACCGACGCGCACATCACGGGTAAAAAGAGCATACGACTTGTGTTTGACGGCGAAAAGAGCAGACGAAGCATTATAGCCGATATGATTTTGTCAACACAGGTGCCGGTTAACATTATGTATGCCGACACAAAAGATATTGACGGCACGGCATACGGGCATATGCTTTTGGAACTTCCCGACGACGAAGTGCAGTCGGGCAAGATTTTTGCATATCTCGATACAAACGGCATTGCATACGAAAAGGAGGTGTGAGCCAATGTCCGAAATGTTTCATTCACTTTGGCAAAACGGAATAATTCAGTTTGGAATTTGGGAAACGGTTTATATGACGCTTTTATCCACAATCGTTTCATATGTTATAGGACTTCCGCTCGGAATTATGCTTTCGGTGACGGACAAAGACGGAATTTGCCCCGTTTTGTGGCTCAACCGAATTGTGGGATTTATCGTAAATATTTTCAGAAGTATTCCGTTTATCATACTTATGGTTGCACTCCTTCCCGTTGCAAAGCTGGTTGTCGGCACAAGCTTCGGCAACAAAGCAATGGTGGTTGTGCTGATTATCGCCGCGGCACCGTATGTTGCGCGAATGGTGGAATCGTCAATCAAAGAGGTTGACAAAGGCATTATCGAGGCGGCACAGGCAATGGGCACATCGACGGGAAAAATAATCACAAAGGTGCTCATTCCCGAGGCAAAGCCGAGCCTTATAATCGGCGGTGTTATTTCTATGGTAACAATTCTCTCCTACTCCGCAATGGCGGCTACAATCGGCGGCGGCGGACTTGGACAGATTGCTATAACTTACGGTTATCAGCGCTACAACAACGATATTATCTGGATTTGCGTTGTGCTGACAATCATAATTGTGCAGATTATTCAGGAGGCAGGCGCGTTTATCGCGCACAAGACAGACAAGCGCATAAAATAAAGGCATAAAAAAGGAGAAATTCTTATGATATTTCGTTTTACAAAGCTTGTCCGCGAAAATTTCAGGTTCGGACGAATGTGATTTTCGGGAACGGTTTTTCGTACATATGCAGAACATAAAAATTTAAAAACACAAAATTTATTTTAAGGAGAAATGTAAAATGAAGAAAATTTTATCGCTTATTGTATCACTCGCAGTTGTAATCGGACTTTTCTCGGGCTGCGGCGCAAAAAAGGACGACAAAACAATTAAAGTCGGCGCAAGCTCCACACCTCACGCTGAAATTCTTGAAAGCGTAAAAGAGGATCTTGCCGCAAAAGGCTACACGCTCGAAGTTGTAATCTACGACGACTATGTTCTCCCAAACAAGGCGCTTGCGGACGGCACACTCGACGCAAACTACTTCCAGCACAAACCCTATCTTGACAGTTTCAACGCGCAGAACGGAACAAACCTTGCGTCTGCGGCGGCAATTCACTATGAGCCGTTCGGCATTTATTCAAACGACGTTACCGACCTCAAAGATTTGAAACCGGGTGCAACGATCGTTATTCCTGCCGACGACAGCAACGAAACAAGAGCGCTTCTTCTTCTTGCACAAGAAAACATTATCAAGCTCCCCGAGGGCGCAAGCGCGGCAAAGGGTGTTACAACGCTTGATATAGTTGACAACGGCGGTTACAACATTCAGACCGTTCAGGCTGAAACCGTTCCTGCACAGCTCAAAAACAGCGACCCCGGTTCCATCGCGGTTATCAACGGCAACTACGCAATCGGCGCAGGACTTAAAATTTCGGACGCTCTCGCAACCGAAAATGCAAACGGCGACGCGGCGCAGACATACGCAAATATCGTTGCTGTAAGAAGCGGTGAGGAGTCGAGCGAAAAGACAAAAGCGCTTATAGACGCTCTTAAAACCGACAAAGTTAAAAGCTTTATAGATGAAAAATATGCCGGCGCAGTTTTGCCGATATTTTAAGATTTAAGAAAAATGCGAAAGGACGATGTAGGCATCGTCCCGTTAAACAAAAAACCAACAGGACGGCTAATCACCGTCCTGTTGGTTTATCATCATAAAAACTTATTCACCAATTTTCAACGTATGCGAATTCGCACTGTCCTGATTTTCAACGGTTAACGTAGGTGCCAAACGGTTAACGTAGGTGCCAACTTTATTTTATACATCTGCTCGTTTCCCTCAAACGGAACCGTAATCTGCGGATAACCTGCCGCGTAAGGCGCTATGTCATAAAGCTGGAAATAGAGGTTAACGCCCTCCTCATCCAGATAAAACTCAACGTCTTTTGCGATTTTCTCAACCGTTTCTTTTGCGTCCGCAAAATACATATCGGGATTCTTGTCGATATCCTCATTAAACACTGCTATAACCTCGTTTGTCGCCGCGGTTTCGTCCATATTCCAGATGTCCGAGAGCGCAAGCTCTTTTTTCTCTTTCATATCGTAGTTAACCGACGTCATAGATGTGGTCGGGTGCGCGCCGTGAAGGTCATAATAGAGTATCGCGGTCATAGAAAGATAATTTTCGGTGTTGAGGTCAATGTCATAGTCAAACTCAAACGTATACGGCAAAAATTCTCTGCCGTTCTCGTCGGGATTTGCCTTAAGCGACAAGTATTCTTCATTTGCTGTGTCATAAAACTCGGTTTTAAGCCCGTCAGTAAACGCATTAACCGCATTGAGCGTGTCTGTATTCACCGCAGTTATAAACTCGTCGTTTTCCGCATTTTCAATCACGGGATAATAACACGTTGCCGTGAACAATGTTGTGCCGTCATCCGCCGAGGAAGTATAGTCCATTTTCGACCTTGTGATTTTATAAAATCCCTGTTTCGAGGTAATGTTTACGGTGTTTTCCGCTTCGTCCCACACAACTTCAGCGCCGAAACTTTCGGACGCAACGCGCACAGGAACAAGCGTTCTGTCATTTACGATTTTGGGCGCAACGTCAATGGTTTTTGCCTCGCCCGACGCATAAATCTCGGTCGAACCGATTGTAAGCCCCAAACTTTTCGAGCCCATTTTTGCGTTGACGGTTTCGGTTTCGCCGTAGCTGTGATAGTCAACACTGCATCCGAGCGCCTCAAAAATTGCTCTGAACGGCACAAGCACGCGGTCGCCTTCCATAATGGGAGGCTGGTCAAATTCCAAAGTTTTGCCATCCACAATTACGCTGATTTTTCCGTCCGCACCGCCGTCCGCAAATGCCGTTCCCGATGCAAGCATCATTGCCGCCATTGCGGCAGCCGTCAGTTTCTTAAATTTCATAAAAAATCCTCCCTTTTAAAAAATTTTATGTATGCGGCGAGCATAAAATTATGCCGCACGCAAAACACCTTTAAAAAAACACCCTATGATTTCTTTTTTGATTTCAAAAGGCTTTTAAGTTCGTCCATAAACGTATTGACGTCGCGGAATTCCCTGTAAACAGAGGCAAAACGCACATATGCCACCTCGTCAATATCCTTAAGCTTTTCCATAACCAGCTCGCCGATATGCGTTGACGAAATTTCTCTGTCCATAGAATTGAACAGTTTCACCTCAATTTCGGACACCATATTTTCCACCTGCGCAAAGGTTACGGGCGTTTTTTCGCACGCGCGCAAAATTCCGTTTATGAGTTTTTGTCTGTCATATTGCTGGCGCTTGCCGTCCTTTTTGATTATAATAATCGGAATAGACTCGATTTGCTCATACGTTGTAAAACGTTTTTCGCACTTCAAACATTCGCGCCTTCTTCGGATTGAATTTCCCTCGTCGGTAGGGCGCGAATCTATAACCTTGCTTTCGGTATATTCGCAATACGGACATCTCATATGCGTCAAACTTCCTTTCGCGCAAAATTTGTTTTTTTATTCAATTAAAGCACACCGCAAGAACAGTGTGCTTTAAATTTTAAATCAATTATCAGTTATTTTTGTTTGACAAAAACGGCGGAATAACAAAATCGTCGTCGCTGAATTTTTCAAACGCAGGCGCTTCTGTATCGTCCGTTTTCTTCTTTTCAGCCTTGGAGGGCTCGTCAAGACCTGTTGCAACAACCGTGATAACAATTTCGTCATCAAGCGAATCGTCAACAGATGTACCGAATATAATGTTCGCGTCGGAGTCAACAAGCTCGTAGATAAGCTCGGACGCGCTCTCGATTTCGTAAAGAGTAAGGTTTTTGTCGCCCGCGATATTGAATACAACATTGCTTGCGCCGTCGATTGTTGTTTCGAGAAGCGGAGAATTGATAGCCGCTTTGATAGCAACCTCTGCTCTGTTTTCACCCGACGCTCTGCCGATACCCATATGCGCGATACCCGAATTTCTCATTACGGACGAAATATCCGCAAAGTCCAAATCGATATATCCCGGCGAAGTGATAAGGTTTGAAATACCTTTAACGCCCTGGCTCAAAATGCTGTCCGCAATTTTGAATGCGTCTTTCATAGAAGTTTTCTTGTCGCAAACGTCCAAAAGTTTGTCGTTCGGAATTACAACAAGCGCGTCAACGCACTGTTTCAATTCTTCAATACCTGCGTTTGCCTGGTCAAGACGTCTTTTACCCTCAAATCTGAACGGACGTGTTACAACGCCGACAGTAAGTATGCCCATTTCTTTTGCTATGTTTGCAATAATGGGAGCCGCGCCCGTACCTGTTCCGCCGCCCATACCTGCGGTAACAAACACCATATCCGCACCGCGGATTGCCTGCGCGATTTCCTCTCTGCTCTCCTCGGCTGCTCTCTGACCGATTTCAGGCTTTGCGCCTGCACCGAGACCTTTTGTAAGTTTTTCGCCAATCTGAATTTTAAGGTCTGCTTTTGAACGGTTTTCGCCGAAAAGCACCTGTTTCTCTGTGTTAACGGCAATAAACTGTACGCCTGTAAGCTGGTCTTCTATCATTCTGTTAACAGCGTTGTTTCCGCCGCCGCCGACACCTATAACCTTCATATTAGCACCGGTTATTTCCTTTTCGTTATCAAATTCCAACACGGTTCTTCCTCCTTGCACTTTATAAAATTTATCTTAATTTGTAAAATAAAGCGGTAATTATAAATACAATATACCATTATGTAATGATTATATCATAAAACTTTGCAAATTCCAAGCATTTTTTTTAAAATTATTCATTTTTTTCGCTAATTTTGTCATTATCGTGATTTTTTATAAAACTTTTAAGAAAAATGCGCCTTGCTATGGCAAAATTTTGGAAAATTCTCATAACAAAAACCAGCGACGCGGCAAGATATAAATCAAGCCCGACTTTTTTGCCGAAAAATATCAAAAGCGCCGAGATTAAAGCGTTGCCGAAAAATCCCGTTATGAAAATTGTGAAATCATACTTTCCGCGAAGCGACGCGGTATATGCGCCGAGGAGAGAGTCGAGCGACGCAAGTATCATCATTGCCGCATACGGTATGAAATACGCAGGGATATATATGTCAAACATCACTGCGAGGGCGCACCCTGCGGCAAGCGCAAATATAAGTATCATTTTCAAAAATCCCTCCCTACTCCGCACTCTTTGCGTATTTAAAGCTTACAATTCCGCTGTATTTTCCTATTTTTATTTCCGCCGACTTTGCTATGGAAATATCAAATCCGTAAAGGCTTTTAAGCTGGTCGATTATACCGCCTTTAAGCTTCAGCGCCGCCTCAAGCATATCCGGCTCGCCGATTGCCTTAATCTCGAACGGCGGAACGTATTTGTTGCCGTTTATTATGATTGTCGGACCGACGCACCTTATTTCGCTGGACGACACAAGGCGTTCGCCGTTTACGGAAATCGCCTCGGCGTCGGCAGAGCGCAGTTCATTTACAATTGTGCGCAGGTCGCTGTCGTGGATTATGTATGACGATGCGGATTTTCCGGCGTCCGGCTCGGCGGTGCTGTCGGACAGCGTCACCGTCACGCCCTTGCCTTTAACGTCGGTAAGACCTGCAAGAATTTTATACCGTTCAAGTTCGGACGCCATAGCCTTTGCGCCGTCGGTGTTTTGCTCCGCCTCTTTACGGTAGTTGTCCAAGTCGTTTGTTGCCGCCAAAAGGCGGTTTTTCAAATCTTCAATCTGCAAATCTTTTTTTACGAGTTCTTCTTTTGCCTCCTCAACGCGCGTAATTTCGCCGTTTTCGGACGAGGAATTTTTTATTATGCTCTTAACCTGCATTGTGATTGCAAAGCTTAAAATAAAAAACAGTACCGCAAGTGTGATTTGAGTTTTTTTATCGCGCATATTTTTCTCCTTGCAAATTTTTATGCCGTGTTTATGTTTTATCTCCTACTGTGCGCTTCCTTTATACCTTGCCGACGCGGACGGGTCGGACAAATCGAGCGTCCCTCCGCGGTAGGTTTTAAGCTGGGTTTCCAGCGTTTTTGTAAGATATGCCATTTTATACTGCAATGCGTCGTTTTTGCCCATATTTACGACAATTTCGTTATCCATTGTCATCATAATTTTATTTTTGTCGCTCAAATCTATGCTTTTCACGGCATTGGGCAAATCGGTTGCCGACGAAATTTCCGAAAGAAGGCTTGTGAGAATGTCGAATTTCTCGCCGTCTTTGAACGTAATTTTTGATCCGACCTCAAATTTTGTCGGCACAACGCCCGTCACGACTATAAGATTTTCGTTCTCCGCACCGTTTAAAATTTCGAGAATTTTTCCGCTTTTATCTATGCAGATATACTTGTCCAAATGCTTGACGTACGCCGTTTTGACGCACTCCTCCACCGCAATTTCAACGGTTGAGGGAAATTTCAATTTAACGTGCACGTCATTTATAAGCGGTATTTTTTTAAGGTTTTTAACCGCCGAGCGCGTGTTTGTGCGAAGTATGTTTCTGCCCGTCACAATGCCCGAATTTTTAACAATCTGCTGCGCGGTGAGGGCGTTGTTTCCCGTCACCGCGACGATTTTTATGTTAAACGCAGGCGTGAAAAGCAATGACGTTAAAATTGCAAACAAAAGGCACAAAAGCACAAAATTGTTTTTGCCTTCGCCTTTCACGCTTTTTTCGGGGATTTCTTCCTTTTCGTCGCTGACATTCACGAAATTGTAACTTTGCTTTTCGGGAACGCTCTCTGATATTTTCTCCGTTTTAACGTCGGGATTTTCCGCGTTGCCGGCGGTGTTTTCCGCACTTTCGTCAATATTTTCGTTAGTCAAATTTTCAACGCTTTTTGTATCGTCGTTCATTGGTAAATCCTTTCAATATCCGCGCCGAGATTTTTAAAATCCTCGGCAAGGCTCTGGTATCCGCGGTCGATAAAGTGGGTGTTGTAAACCCTGCTTTCACCGTTTGCTGCAAGCGATGCCACAACAAGCGCCGCGCCCGAACGCAAATCGCACGCGTAAACCGACGCGCCGGTAAGCGATTTTACGCCCTTTATCACCGCAACTTTGCCGTCAACGCTGATGTCAGCGCCCATTTTTGCAAGTTCGCCCGCGGTTTTAAACCGCTGTTCAAAAATATTTTCTTTAATAATGCTCGTGCCGTTTGCATACGCAAGAACGCTCATCATAACAGACTGTGCGTCGGTTGGAAAACCTGGATACGGCATAGTTCTGATAATGTCGATTTTATTTATAACCTCGGGCGCTTTGATGTAAATTTTATCCTCGCCCGTTTTGATTTTTGCACCGCACTCCGCAAGCGCGCTCGTCACCGCGCAAAAGTGCTCGGGGCAAACGTTTTCAAGCTCGGTTTCACCGCCCGACACCGCCGTACCGCAAAGATACGTCGCCGCGGCAATTCTGTCCGAAATGACGGTGTGCTCGCAGTCGTGAAAACTTTCGACGCCCTCAATTTCAATATTCGACGAGCCTGCTCCCGAAATTTTTGCACCCATATCGTTTAAAAAATTCTGCAAATCTTCAATTTCAGGCTCGCGCGCCGCGTTGCAGATTGTGGTTTTGCCGTTTGAAAGCGACGCGAAAAGCATAATATTTTCGGTTGCGCCCACCGACGGAAAATCGAGATGGACACTTTTATTCTGCATTTTTTTAAGACGGCAGTTTATGTAGCCGTGGCTTTCTTCAATTTCAACTCCGAGAGTTTTAAGCGCTTTAAGGTGCAGGTCAATGGGGCGCGGCCCAAGCTCGCACCCGCCCGGAAAACTCATTGACGCCTCACCCGCGCGCGCGATTATCGCCCCCATAAAAATGATGGACGAACGCATTTTGTTCATAAGCTCATTGGGAATATAATTGTTTGTTATAACACTTGCGTCAACGGTAACGGTATCGTTTTCGCGCTTTATTTTACAGCCGAGAAATTTCAAAATTTCCAGCGTAACCTTTACGTCCGAAAGATTGGGACAATTATGTAAAACGGTGGTACCCTTGTTTAAAATGGCAGCGGCGAGCGACGGCAAAACGGCATTTTTTGAGCCTTGCACGCATATCGAACCGCAAAGCGGTTTTCCGCCCGTTATTTTAATGTAGTCCATATAAAAAAACACCTCCGTATCAGCTTTTTTGATAATATATGCTATGCCGATACGGTTGTTTTTGTTACATTGCGCGCCGTTTCACATCACTTTGACGCAAATTTCATAATACTTTCGCATATAAGCTTTGACGCGTCCTTCTGCGCAAGTTTATATGCATTTTCGCCGTATTTCTTTCTCAAAGCATCGTTATCCAAAAGTTTGTCAACCGCGCGCGAGAGCGACGATTTGTCAAACACATTTTCTTTTATCATAATCGCGGCGCTTTCTTTAACCAGCGCGCTTGCGTTAAATTCCTGGTGATTGTGCGTCACATTCGGTGACGGAATAAGTATTGACGGTTTTTTCAGCGCGCAGATTTCCGAAAGGGTAATTGCACCCGAACGGCAAATCACAAGGTCTGCCGCCGCAAGATATGTATCCATATTGTGGATATACGGCAGAATTTCAAAATATCCTCCGTTTCTTACGCCGTTTAAATTTTCCTTAACCCTGTCAAAGTCGCGCTTGCCCGTAGAAATAACAAATTTCACATTTTCTTTTCTTGTGCTCTTTAAATAATCGCACAAAACGTCGTTTATCTTCATTGCGCCGAGGCTTCCGCCTACGACCAAAACCAGTTTTTCATCTCCGATATTAAGCTCGGCGCGTGCCTTTTCCCTATCTGCGTTTATAATGCTTTCGCGCACGGGATTTCCCGTAAGCACCACATTCTTTGCACCCGAAAGATATTTTCTGCTTTCGTCAAAACTTATCGCGGTGACGGTTGTGTTTTTCGCAAGGAAACGTATTGCGCTTCCGGGGTACACATTCTGCTCGTGTATAAGAGTCGGGATTTTCATTGCGTTTGCCGCCGCAACCGCCGGCGCGCAGACGTATCCGCCCGTGCCTATCACGATGTCCGCCTTAAATTTGCGGATTATTTTTTTCATTTTAATTGCTGACAAAATAAATTTAGTCAAGGGCTTTAAATTTTTAAGAGAGAGGGAGGTTTTAAAGCCCTCGACGTCAATTTGCGTAAGTTTGTAGCCTGCCTTTTTTACAAGCTCGTTTTCCATACCGGTTTTTGTGCCGATAAAGAGAATATTTACATTTTCATAGTGATTTTCAAAATATTTTGCGATTGCGATTGCGGGATTTATATGCCCCGCACTGCCGCCGCCCGATAAGATTATATTCATATTTCACCGCCGGAAAATCAGTTATTTTTTGCGGAATACCGCGAAACATTTAAGATATACCCCATTGCCGCAAGCTGAAAAACAAGCGCCGTACCGCCGTATGAGAAAAACGGCAGAGGCATACCCGTAACAGGCATTGAGCTTGTTACAACGGCGATGTTAATCATCACCTGAAATCCTATAAGTCCGATAATTCCGCACACAACCATACTTGAAAAGCTGTCGGGCGCCTCTATCGCGATTTTTATTCCGCGCCATATGAGTATCAAAAACAACGCTATCATAAACACCGCGCCCACAAAGCCGAGTTCCTCGCATATTATCGGGAAAATAAAGTCGTTGTGCGGTTCGGGGATATACAAATATTTTTGTCTGCTTTGTCCCAGTCCCAAGCCGAAAAATCCGCCCGAGCCTATTGCATAGAGCGACTGAACAATCTGAAATCCGTCGCCGAGATAGTTTTCAAACGGGTCGAGGAAGGTTAAAAATCTTTTTAATCGGTACGGCTCCAGCGCGATAGCTGCGATAACCGCAACGATAACCGGCGGAAGGCACATACAAAACTGCCATATTTTCGCACCGCCCACAAAAAGCACAATCATACCCGACACAAACACGGTAAAAGCACCGCTCAAATGGTTTTCGGCAAATACCAAGCCTGCCATAAACGCACAGAAAAGTATGTACGGAATAAAATCCGCAAAGAATTTCTGAATTGGTTTTTTGCGCGCCGATATGCTTTTTGCCATAAAAATTATAACGCAGTATTTCGCTATTTCGGACGGCTGAAAACTTATCGGCCCGAGCTTTAACCAGCGTTTTGCGCCCTTTATGTCCTCGCCGACGATAAGCACCAAAACAAGCAAAACAACCGTAATTCCCAAAAGCGGAAGTGCGATACGTTTTGCCCATTCAAGGTCGATACGCGACACGGCATACATTATGATAAGTCCGAAAACGGCAAAAAACATCTGACGTTTTATGAAGTAAAACGCATCGTTATACTGATAGTGCGCCGACGCACTGCTTGCCGAAAAGGTCATTGTAAGTCCGAATATTATAAGTATTATAAGCGTCGTCAGAAAGGTAAAATCCACATTGCCCTGCTTTTTTACAAAAAGGGATTTTTTCACTTTTTATGCCTCCGAAAACCAAAAACAAATTTACACAACCATAAAGTACGAAATCACGCAAAACAAAAAACTTGCGAGAATGAACATCACAACAATTTTGCGTTCGGAAAATCCCGACATCTCAAAATGGTGATGAATGGGGCTCATTTTAAACACTCTTTTGCCCGTAAGTTTATACGACGTAACCTGAATTATAACCGAAAGCGTTTCGATTATATAAATTCCGCCGGCAAAAACGAGTATGAGCGGAAGCTTTAAAACCAGCGCCGCACCGCATACCGCACCGCCTAAAAACAGCGAACCCGTGTCTCCCATAAATACCTTTGCAGGATACGCATTGAACACCAGAAATGCCAAAAGCGAACCCGTGAGTGACGCACAGAAAACGGTGATTGATTCGTCGCCGAATTTATATGCCATAACGGTGAAAAATATTGAAACAACCGTTGTTACGCTTGCCGCCAGTCCATCGAGTCCGTCGGTTAAGTTGACGCTGTTTGTACCGCCGACCATAACGAAAACCGCAAACGGAATGTAAAAATGCCAAAGATTTAACCGCCATTTTGTAAAAGGTACAATTACCTCATACGACAAAACGCCCGTTTTGACGCCGACCACCGCCGCAAGCGAAGCGGCAAGAATTTGCAGAATGAGTTTTTGACGCTCGGTTAAGCCGAGATTTCGTTTCATCGCGATTTTTATAAAATCGTCCGCAAAACCGACAAGACCGAACGAAAACGCGGTGCAAACGATAAATATTGAATTTTTGTCACGGTCGAAAATAAGCGTTGTGAGAAGCGACGCAATTATGAAAATCACACCGCCCATTGTGGGAGTTCCCGCTTTTTTCTTGTGCCATTTCGGGCCTATTTCCCTTATTTCCTGACCGAATTTCAGCCTTATCAGCGCGGGGATTAAGAAAAATCCCGCCGCTATGCCGACGGCAAACGCGCAGATTGTGGAAATCCACACCGTCATCATCAATTTATCTATCAAAATACACACCTCTGTTTTATTTACATCATAAGTTTTTTGAAATTTCGTCCATTTTCATACAGTGCGAACCTTTTATCAGCACCGCGTCGCCTTTTTGAAGATTGCCTTTCAAAAACGCGCAGACCTCTGTGTTATTGTCAAACGAATGAACGTTTTTTTCGTCCGCACCGCACTTTTTCGCCTCATCCGCGATAAAGCGTGCCATACTTCCCACCGTCACAAGAATGTCGCATTTTTCTTCTGCAAAATGCGCGCCGACTTCGCGGTGATATTTTTCGCTCATCTCGCCAAGCTCCGCCATATCGCCCAAAACCGCTATTTTTCTGCCGTTTGAAAGGGTTTTTAAAACGTCAATTGCCGACTTTGCCGCTTGGGGTGACGAGTTGTAGCAGTCGTTCAAAATTTTTGCGCCGTTAATGTCAATTATGCTTTGCCGTATGCCGTCGCTTTTGTAATTCAAAAGCCCGTTTCTTATTTCCTCATCGGTCATACCGTACAATTTTCCCACAGCATAGGCGCACAGCGCGTTATACACATTGTGTCTGCCCGGAAGATTTATCTTAAATTTTTCGCCCGAAATTTCAAATTCGGTATGCTCAGGATAAAGTTTTATATTCTCCGCAAGCAAATCGCAGTTTTTATTGTCAATTCCGAAGAAAACAGTGTTAAATTCAAGTTTTCCCGAAAGGGTTTGCAGAAGGTCGTCATCGCCGTTCAAAAAAGCGGTTCCGCCGTTTTTCAGCCCCTCAAAAATTTCGCATTTCGCTTTTAAAATGCCCTCACGGCTTTTCAAAAACTCAATGTGCGACGTGCCGATATTTGTAATAATCGCATTATCGGGACGCGCAATGTTTGTAAGATATGAAATTTCGCCGAAATTGCTCATTCCCATTTCAACAACCGCAATTTCGGTTTTGCTGTTTATCGAAAAAACGGTGAACGGCAAACCGATGTCATTATTGTAGTTTGCCTGTGTTTTAACGGTGTTAAACCGCGCCGAAAGCACCGACGCGACAAATTCTTTTGTGGTGGTTTTGCCCACACTGCCCGTGAGCGCAACAACGCTGACATCAAATTTTTGTCTGTAATATTTTGCAATATCGCCGAGCGCTTTTTTTGTATCGGCAACCTTTATGCCGAATTTATAGCCGTCCAATTTTTCGCCGTTCTGCGTAAGATAACCGATTGCACCGCTTTTTAAAGCGCCGTCAAAAAACGAATGTCCGTCAAATCTTTCGCCTTTGAGCGGAATATAAAGACAGTTTTCGCCCGTTTCACGGCTGTCGGTGCTTATGCTCCGAACGCTTTCGTTTTCGCCGAAAATAAGCGTTCCGCCCGTCGCCCGTACAATTTCCGATACGGAAATCTTTTCTATGTTTCCAAGCATTTATTTATGCCTCCGAATTTATTTTTGCCAAAATATCACGCACAATTTCGCGCTCGTCGTAATGAATTGTTTTATCTTTCAAAATCTGATATGTTTCGTGGCCCTTGCCGGCGAGGATAATAACGTCGTTCGCCTTTGCGTGACGCATTGCGTATTCAATCGCATCAGTACGGTCGCATATTGCAGTAAAATCCGCTTTCACGTCTTTCATACCCTCGAGAATATCTTTCAAAATTGCCTCGGGGTCCTCGGTGCGCGGATTGTCGCTCGTGACAACGCAAAAGTCAGACAAATCTCCTGCTATTTTGCCCATTTTCGGACGTTTTGCACTGTCCCTGTCGCCGCCGCAGCCGAACACGGTGATAACTCTGCCCTTTGCAAAGCCTTTCACTGTTTTAATGATATTTTCCAAGCCGTCGGGTGTGTGCGCATAGTCAATCATAACCGTATAATCGGTCGGAATGTTCACAACCTCCGCTCTGCCCTTTACGCCTTTTGCAAGAACGAGCGCTTTTGCGATGTCCGAAATTCCTATGCCCGTACCCTGGCAGATGCCGATGGCGCAAAGCGCGTTGTAAACCGAAAATCTGCCCGGAATGTCAAGACGTATATTTTCGTTTCCGAACGGTGTATCAACTTCAAAAAGCACACCGCGCTGGTTGTATTTTATATTTTTTGCGCAAATATCGCATTTTTTGTCAATGCCGTATTTCACAATTTTGCAGTCTGCGTTTCCGATTATGGTTTTCACATAATCGTCATCGGCATTAACCACCGCGCGCTCGCACATCGTGAACAATATCGATTTCGCTTTTGCGTATTCGTCCATTGTTTTGTGAAAATCGAGATGGTCCTGCGTAAGATTTGTAAACGCGCCGATATAAAACGGTATGCCGTACACTCTGTCGAGGCAGAGCGAGTGCGACGATACCTCCATAATGCAATATTCCGCCCCCTCCGACACCATATCGGCAAAAAGCTTTTGAAGTTCGAGTGATTCGGGAGTTGTGTGTTCAGTCGGAATTACTTTATTTCCTATCATATTCTGATTTGTGCCGATTAAGCCGACCTTATGCCCCGTAAATTCGAGCACCGACTTTACAAGGTAGGTTGTGGTGGTTTTGCCGTTTGTACCCGTCACACCGATGAGTTTCATTTTTTTTGCAGGCTCGCCGTAATACGTTGCCGCAGCGAGCGACAGCGCGCGCCTTGTATTGTCTACAATGATTTCGCAAGCCTTGATGTTTTCGGTATGCTCCTCGGCGATAACCGCCGCCGCGCCGTTTTTAACCGCCTGCTCAATGTATTTGTGACCGTCGGTTTTGTAGCCTCGTATCGCCACAAAAACGTCGTTTTGCGTAACTTTTCTTGAGTCGTATTCTATTTTGTTGATGCCTATATCGGATTTCCCGTTGATTTTTAAAGGCGTTAAATTTTTAATAAGTTCGGTAAGCTTCAAAATAATTTCACCCTTTCGATGTGTTGTTTAATGTACGTCTTTTGAAAGAACCTCAACGGTAACGACCGTTCCCGTCGAAACTTTTTCGCCTGCCTCGGGCGACTGCGAGCCGACGTACGTTTCGCCGCCGTTTTCGGTAAGTCCCGTAACTTTTACGTTCAGTTTTGCGTTTGTAAGTATTCTGTTTGCCTCGGCGGTCGACTTTCCTATAACGCTCGGAACAACAGCCTCGTTCGCCGAGTTTTCCTCGGTATAGAGCATAACCGTCGATTCTGTCTGAACGATTACACCGCCCTTGGGAGTCTGCGAAATTACGCTTTCGCCGTTTCCGACAATTTTGTAGTAAAGCCCTGCGCCGTCAAATTTTATTTCCGCGTCTTTCACCGAAAGTCCCTCAACGTTCGGAACGGTTGTTTCCGCCTGTGTGAGTTCCTCCGCGGTGTACTGCGGGTCGATATTAAGGTATCTTAAAGTTGCGTCAAAAATTTTCTGGAACGTCGGCGCGGCAATCTGACCGCCCATATAAAGACCGTCCGCAGGGGGTTCGTCAAGCATCACAAGACCGATAATTTCGGGGTTGTTTGCCGGTGCAAATCCCAAAAACGACGCAATATATTTTCTGCTTCCGCGCGGAGTTTTCTCGCTTGTTCCCGTCTTTCCGGCAACTCTCATTCCGCGGATATAAGCGTTTTTCGCAGTACCCTCCGAAACAACGCCCTCCAAAATTTCGCGCACCTTTTTTGCGGTGTCGGCAGAAATTACGTCGCGTATAATTTCGGGTTCAAAGCTTTTTACAACCTTTCCGGTGTCATCCACAAGCTCTTTAACAATGTGCGGACGCACCATTTTTCCGTCGTTTGTAATCGCCGTGAGCGCGGTTACAAGCTGAAGCGGTGTGATGTTAAAGCCCTGTCCGAACGAGCTTGTTGCAAGCTCGGTTTCGTTAAAGCGTTCGTCTGCAAAGAACACACCCTTTGCCTCGCCGGGAAGTTCAAATCCCGTTGTTTCGCGAAATCCGAAACGGTCGAAATATTTTTTAAAGTTTGCGTTTCCGACTCTTGCGCCCACCATCATAAAAACAGGGTTGCACGAGTTTCTTACTCCCTGGACAAACGTTTCAAGTCCGTGTCCCGACGTTTTGTGACACCTGATAGTATGCTTGCCGACCTTGTGATAGCCGGGGCAGTTAAATGTGTCGTTGTCTTTTACAACGTTTTCTTCAATCGCCATTGCCGCAACAAAGGTTTTGAACGTCGAACCGGGTTCGTAGGTGTCGCAAACCGCTTTGTTACGCCACATTTTGTTGCACGCCTCGTTGAAAAACTTGGTTTTTTCTTCGCCCGAAAGCGAATTCATAGTGTCGATATCCGCCTGATTGTTAAGCGTGAACGGTGAATTTAAGTCGTAGTCGGGCTTTGTTGCCATTGCAAGAATTTCGCCCGTTTTTGCGTTCATAACAATACACGCCGCGCCGTTTTTGACGTTGTATTTTTCCACCGCCGCCTCGAGTTCTTTTTCGGCAAAATGCTGGATAACCTCGTCAATGGTAAGCACAACGTTAACGCCGTTCTGTGCGTTTATGTATTTTTCGTATTTATATGGCATATCACTGCCGAGCGCATTTTTTGCCGTTATAATCCTTCCCGGCTCGCCCTTCAAATATTTGTCATACACCATTTCAATGCCGTTTAAGCCCTGATTGTCCGAGCCGACAAATCCGATGACGTGCGATGCAAAATTTCCGTAAGGATAGTATCTTTTGGAGTCCTCGGTAAGATAAATTCCCTTATAGTTTAGCTCGCGTATCTTCTCGGACTGTTCGGGATCTATTTTGCGTTTGAGTATTTCATATGACGATTTTTTTGTGATAACTTTTAAAACGTCCTCTTTTTCCATATCAAGAATTTCCGCAAGGTCTGATGCGACCTTATCGGCATTTTTGCCCTCGGCAATTTCGCGCGGTGTTGCACACACGGTGTCAACCGACGCGCTCTGCGCCAAAGCTTTCATATTTCTGTCGTATATAGTGCCCCTTTTTGAGCTTATAACCTTATCTTTTGTCTGCTGTTCCACAGCCTTTTGCTGTAAGGAACTGCCGTCTACAAACTGCACCCAGCCTATTCTTATCACCAAGGCGAAAAAAACCGCGCAAAATGCAAAAAGAATGAAAACCGAGCGTTTGCCAAGCGTTAATTTTGATTTTTTCGACATTTACATTCCTCTGTTCCCGGCAAAATTTAATTTGTAAAATTTTTACATAATAACACTAAAGGAGTAAAGAACACTTCTTGCGTACGACGTAAGAATTTCCTTTTACTCCTAATTCAGTTTATTGAAATCTTATTGCAAATATTCCAAAACATTGATAACCTTTTGTTTGATAACGCTGAATGTTCCGCCGAGCGTTTTATCGGCCGCGCTGTTTTTCACCTCGGCGTAGTTTTTCTGCGTAACGTCCACATAAACCGTCTGGTACTTGTCGGGACGTTTCATACCGAGTTTTGCGGTAGCTATTTCTTCCACCTTTTTAAGGTCAACTTCCTTTTTAAGCTCGTAATTAAGCTTTGTGTTCGCCGCCTGGAGGGTTGTAAGCTTTTCTTCAAGCTGCTGTGCCTCGGTGGACGATTCAATAATTATAACGTTTCTGTATAAAATAGTGCAGGCAACCGCAAACACAAGAAGAATTGACGCAATGGTTTTAAGTCTGGCTTTTGCGCTTTTTACTGCTCTTGCTTTTTTTGCCTCCTGCTCGTTTATGCGTTTTTTTGTATAGTAATTTTCAATATCGCAGTTATCCAATCTGTATGCCGATGTTCCGCCGGTATAATAATATTTACTCATCTTTTTCTTTTGCACCGCCTTAAAATTTTTACATCATAATTTTTCTATAACACGAAGTTTTGAACTTTTTGAACGCTTGTTCGCCTCGATTTCGGCATCTTCGGGAACAACCGCTTTTCTGGTGATTATTTTTCCCCTCGGCTTTTTTCCGCACACGCACACGGGAAAGTCTTTCGGGCAAACACACCCTTTCGCAAGTGACGCGAAGGTGTTTTTTACAATTCTGTCCTCAAGCGAATGAAAACTTATCACCGCAAGATGTCCGCCGGGTTTTAACACATCGAAAAAGTCGTTCAACGCGCCCTCTAAAATTGCAAGCTCGCCGTTTACCTCAATTCTTATCGCCTGAAACACCCTTTTTGCCGGGTGTGAGCCTTTTTTAACCGTCTTTTGCGGAATACATTTTTTCACAAGTTCGGAAAGTTCAAGTGTCGTTTCAATCGGTTTTTCACCGCGCGTTTTCACAATCTGTGACGCTATTCGCCGTGAAAATTTTTCCTCGCCGTATTCAAAAAATATTTTTGCAAGATTTTCCTCGCTGTAGGTGTTTACAACCTTGTATGCGTCAAGCTCGGACGACAAATCCATACGCATATCCAGCCGTGAGTCCGCAATGTAGCTGAAACCTCTGTCCGCGTTGTCGAGCTGATAGGACGAAACGCCCAAATCGAGCACCGCGCCGTCGATGTTTTCAATGCTGTTTCTTATAAGAATATCTTTAATGTTTTTAAAATTTGTGTTTTCGTAGATAACGTTGGTGAATTTTTCAAGCCGTTTTTTCGCCGCGCATATCGCCTCGGCATCTTGGTCGATACCGATTAAAAGTCCGCTGCCCGACAAACGTTCGAGAATTTTCTCGCTGTGGCCTCCGCCGCCGAGCGTGCCGTCGGCATAAATGCCGTTTTCTTTGATGTTCAGCGCGTCTACCGACTCGTTTAAAAGAACAGAAATGTGTTTAAATTCCAATTTTTTTCACCTAAATTCCCAGCGATTCCATATTTGACGCCACTTCGTCGGGAGAAATGCTTCCGTTGTAGCCGTTCCACTGTTCGCTGTCCCAAATTTCGGCGCGTTCGCCCACACCGATAACCGACACGTCTTTCATAATGCCTGCGTAAGTGCGGAGATTTTGCGGAAGAAGTATTCTTCCCTGCTTGTCAAGCTCGCACTCAACCGCACCCGATAAGAAAAACCTTACAAACTGACGTGCGTTTGTGTTTGAAATGGGCAGTTGTTTGAGTTTTTGCGTAAATGCTTCCCACGCTTCTTTGGGATATACAAAAAGGCAGTTGTCGAGTCCGCGCGTAACCATAAAGCTTTCGCCGAGAAGTTCGCGGAATTTTGACGGAACAATCATTCTTCCTTTTGCGTCAACACTGTGCTGATATTCACCGCTGAAACCGTAAGACATTTACTCACCGCCCTTTCATATTTTTTAGATGAAAACAAAGCCGCAAATTTGTGATTTTTTATAAAATATCTACCACAAAGCGCCACTTTGTCACACTTATCTCCACTTTTAAATAAATTTTAACCCATTTGTAATGAAATTGCAATACTTTTTTTAAAAAAATTTTTTATTTTATGAGATTTTATTAAAAATTTTAATTTTTCCGCCGTTTGAGCATATGTTTGGTATGCCTTTTTGTGCAAATAAAACAAACGGCGCATTTTTGTACGGAAATTTTTTGTCGGAGAAAGGAAAAGTATGGTGATGTTTCCCATCGCCCCCTCGATTTGCGATTTGTAATTTTCAAATTCTCTTATCATATCAAAAACATAAAATTTGTTATTTTACTAATTCGCTCCGCGGGGGCGCTTTTAGAGTAAAAGTGCCGCAAAAGCGCGGGGGTTCCGATTCCCCCGCACCCCTAAACGGCTTGGGGTTTCACCCCAAGACCCCTTGCAACAATCAAATCATTCAAACAACAGATTACCGAATATTTTTCAAACAAAACCCGAAAACAAACCGTTCGCCGAAAATTAACGTTTACAGAACGGGTCAAGGGCAGAGCCCTTGTCGTTTGTGGGGTGTGGGGGAATCGAAACCCCCACGTTTTCCCACCGCTTTTGCGCCAAAAGCGGTGCCTGCGGAGCAACCCAAAAATTACGATAACCTATTTTTGATATGATAAGATAATTTAAAATCGGGATTGCAAAGGCGCCCCTTTGCACAAAATCCCCTCCCTGTCTTGACAAAACGGCGTTTCAATGGTATCATTCAATAGAAACACGGAACTTAAAAATCAAAAGAGGGGCGTGTAAAAAGTGAATATATGGCATGACATCAACAGCGAAAGAATTAAGGCAGAAAACTTTGTTGCGGTAATCGAAATCACCAAGGGAAGCAAAAAGAAATACGAGCTGGACAAAGAAACGGGTTTTTTGATCTTGGACAGAATTTTATACACATCAACGCACTATCCTGCAAACTACGGCTTTATTCCGCGGACACTTGCCGACGACGGCGATCCGCTGGACGTGCTTGTGCTCACCACCGAGGACATTGACCCGCTTGTGCTTGTAAAATGCTATCCCATAGGCGTTATCGTTATGATGGACGGCGGTAAAAAGGACGAAAAAATCATCGCAATCCCCACCGACGACCCGACCTACAACACCTACAAAGACATCGGCGACTTGCCGCCGCATATTTTTGACGAAATGCGCCACTTTTTTGCGACGTACAAACAGCTTGAGGGCAAAACCACTGCGGTTGACGAGGTTCAGGGACGCGAGGCGGCTCTGCAAATCATTTCGGAATGTATAGAAAACTACAATAAAATATTTGCTTAATTTTAAAGTACAAAATGTTGCAAATCTTAAAACACGCTCGGAACACGGGTGTGTTTTTTATGTCAAATTGTTGACTTTTATTTAATATAATGTTAAAATCAGACATAAGAAAGCAATGTAAAATCTGTTTTCGGACGGCAGTTTTTGTCTGTGTCCGAGAAAATCGGTCTTTATAAAAAATGAGGTGTATATAATGAAAGAAATTTCTTTTCCGTACGGCAAGACAAAAATGACATATGCGTTTGACGAAAACGAGCTTGCAGGCGTTTTGGTATCGTCGATACACGACTACGTTCCCGAAAAGGGCGAGGTTGAACTTGTGAAAGATGCGCTTGCAAATCCCGTCGGCTCAAAAAAGCTCTGCGAGCTTGCCGTCGGCAAGAAAAACGTCGTAATTATCGCAAGCGACCACACGCGCCCCGTTCCGAGCAAGGTTATAATGCCTGCTATGCTGGACGAAATCAGAAAAGGCAGTCCCGACGCGGACATCACAATTCTCATTGCGACGGGTTGCCACCGCGGAACGACGAAAGATGAGCTGATAAGCAAATTCGGCGAAGAAATTGTGAAAAACGAGAAAATTTACATACACGACTGCCTTGAAACCGACAAGCTTGTGAACATCGGCACACTGCCGTCGGGCGGTGCGTGCGAGATTAACTCAATCGCGTACAATGCCGACCTTCTGGTTGCGGAAGGATTTATCGAACCCCACTTTTTCGCAGGATTTTCCGGCGGACGAAAGAGCGTTCTTCCGGGAATTGCAAGCCGTACGACAGTTATGGCGAACCACTGTTCGGAGTTTATCGCCGACAAAAACGCGCGCACGGGAATTTTGGAAAACAACCCCATTCACAAAGATATGCTCTGGGCGGCAAAGACGGCAAGGCTTGCGTTTATCGTAAACGTTGTGCTTGACGCGGACAAAAAGGTTATCTATGCGGTTGCCGGCGACAGTGAACAGGCGCACAAAAAAGGCACCGACTTTTTGTCGAAACTGTGCGGTGCAAAGGCGGTTGATGCCGACATTGCAATTTCCACAAACGGCGGTTATCCGCTCGACCAGAACGTTTATCAGGCGGTTAAGGGTATGACCGCCGCGGAGGCTACCGTTAAGGACGGCGGTGTGATAATTATGCTCGCGTCGTCGAGCGACGGCACGGGCGGTGACAATTTTTATCATCAGCTCGCGGACGAGGAGGATATTAAGAAAACCACCGCGCTGTTTTTGAGCAGAGGACGGAACGAAACCGCGCCCGACCAGTGGCAAAGTCAAATTCTTTTGCGCATACTTTCGCGCGCAAGCGTCATTTATATTTCGGAAATGCCCGACAATATGGTAAAAAAAATGCATATGATACCGTCGCACTCACTTGATGGCGCAATGAAAAAGGCAAGGGAAATCCTCGGCAAAACCGATATTAAAATTGCCGCTATCCCCGACGGCGTGTCGGTTATAGTTGAAAAATAAAAGTTTTAAAATATATGAAATCCGCAGGTTGTTGCAAAAATCCTGCGGATTTTTATTATGCATTTGACAATTTTTGTATGACACCGGGTGTAATTATCAACAGAGATACACAAGACTCAACAGAAGAAATCACTACAATAAATCACTTGCTTAATGAAGGCGCGTGCGAATCGTTCAGAATTGCCGGCATTGTTGATTTTGAGCCGAAATCTTTAGACGACAGTTTTCAAATTATAATCAACATTCCCGATTCAAAAGGAAAATACATCAACTACACCTACATAACCGAATACAGTGATGAGCAAAAGAAAATTTTCTTTGATAAAGGAATTGAAAGTTTAGATAACCTCGAATACCGTCTTGCAGCAGAATACTAAACAATTAAACTGAAAAATCACTCCCGAACTATATGTAATTTCGGGAGTGGTTTTTTATTTTTAATATTCTATTTTTTGGTAACCCTCGGGGATTTCAAAATACGACGCGGGAACAGAGGTGTCAATGCTCAAAAATTCGAGATAAATCTTTTTATCGCCCATTTTGGTGATGATATATTTTAAATTTCCGTCTTTATCAAAGCAGTAGTGGCTTTCCTCTCCGTTTGACGAGGTGAATTTTTCGCAGTCATATGTATCGTCGCCGATTTTCTCACGGCACACCTCATATGTCTTGCCCAAAACGTTTTTGGAGTTGAAATCCTCCTGACGCTGTTCGTTTTTGTCGGCATCTTCCGCAACATATGATTTCAAATCGTCCAAAATCCCGTAACTTTTCCCGTCGCGCACAAAAAACGTCTGCTTGCCGTCCGCAGTTTCGTATTGCAGATAGTAATTTTCTCCGTCCACCGCCATTGTACAGGTCATAGACTCACCCGTGCTTTCTTCCCAGCTTTTGAAATCTATAAGATATTTTCCGCCGTCAAAGTATTTTTTGAAAAACGCGCATACCCTGTCGTTTTCGTCCGCCGTTTTCTTCTCGCCAATCTTTCCGCCGGCACCGCAGCCGCATAATATAACCGCAAATACGCAAATATACGCGCAAAGTCTTTTTAATCTTGACATTCTTTCCCCTCCGTCAGCAAAAGGTCTGACTTTATTATATAATATGATAGGGAAAATGTCAAATTAACGTTGAATGTATTTTCGCCCGGGATTGCACAAATGTTAAGAGGCAAATCCACTTTGTAAAAAAATCTTGTCCCTACCTTGAGGGTTTGCAAAATTTTAAATTACAATAAAACCCACATTTTATTGTCAAAAATGCCGTGTTTATGAGGTTTATTTAGCTATGCTATAAAAAAATAGACCTTAAAAACTTTCGTTTCAAGGTCTATTTGGGGTATTAAATTTTTTAAAAATCGTTTTGCCTGGGAACAACAACATTTATTCCCACTCGACTTAGGGGAAGTTAATCAAGATGTTTTTTCTTGATTTTCCGTGATTATATTTCTTGAATTTCACAGTTTTTCGCACCGTGATTTGTTTTGCAAAAGTTTTTGTACTCAAATTGTACTCAACACCACTTCTATTATACCACCCAACATTTCTATTTAACGGTGCTTGCAGATTCTTTTTTGGTTGAATCAATAATTATTAATTTGGGGCATTTTACCTCATTATTCAAATTGTTTTGATGTAACTCCATAATATTTTTTAATCGACCAGGATTTCCCGTATCTATAAATGTATAAAACAGTTTATCTGTACATTCAGCTTCTGCATATCTATTCACTTGTTTTTGATATCCGTGCAAATATTGTGGATTTGACGAAAGTTTAATTTCGCATAGTGATTTATCTCCACCTCTACTTAATTTTATATCTGAAGGTCCATTACCTGCATCTGACTCAAAACTAATATCTAAATTATTTGTTTTAACATACTCTTTGGCAGCAAGGTGAACAAGTCTTTGTACAATTTTTTCTCTTTTGCGAGTTGAAATTGACAATATCTCCTCCCACCCACGATTGTTTTCTACCCAATCTTTAAATATATCTATAATATGCACTGTTGCTTCATCGCTTGTTACTTGGTGCATATCTCTACTGTGCTGCAGGGATCCAAAACCCATATTTTTCAAGCTCTTAAACACCCTGCTAGTAACATACTCTAAATCAGTTTCCCAATCACATTCCGATTCGTGCAAAGTTTCGTAAGTTTCAAGAACCCTAGCACATTTTTCTGATACCTTGAATATATGATCTTTTAAATATCCTTTTTTCTGACTAGACGCATATTTGCGCCATTCTTCTCCAACCATAGAATTAATCTCTCTACGAATAGTTTCATTTTCGGATACAACCCTATCAATGTCATCCCAGTTATGCGCTATTGGCAATTCATGTAATATCTCTTTTGGTATTAGCAGAAGATCACATCTTTTATATGGATTAAAAACCACACCATCTTTAAAAATTTCGTTAGGAAAATTTTCTTGAGTAATACCCAATTCCAAATTAATTCTTTTTGTATAAGCATATATATCTGTTTTAATTATTGTGGCAAACATATCGCTTAATCTATCTGGTCCCACATTATCTTCAAATAAACCTATTAGATGAAAAAACTCTGGTCTTTTAGTCCCTGCCTTAACAATATCAAATGCATCAGAAATGATAATATCTCTAAGTTTATTTCCAAATGCAGCACCATACAATGTTTGTGAAAAACCTAAATTTATGCCGTTGACTTCTGAAAATGCAAACCTCCTTAAAGCCTCTCTGTAAAATCGATCCTTTATTGTTTTTTCTTGTGCTTGATCCAATAAAAGTGCTATTTCCCCAAAATAATTATTTATTTTTTGATATGATTCAGCAAACTCTGGAGTAGTAGCATCTTTCAAGCGAGTAACATTAATAAAATAATGACTATCAGCATCTATCACTGCGTCAAAAACACCACACGAATCAAAATCAACACCAAAGTAATCTGATATTAAGGTTGACATAGTTAAATACCTCCACAATGTAATTATTTAATCATTTCACTTTCAACATCAATTGTGCATTTATTTAAGATTGTTTAATTATGTCTACAAAAGTTAAAATGCTTGTTTTTTCTGCACCTAGTGCTTTTTCAGTAATATCAATGGCTGGTTGGAATATACTCAAATTTCCTTCGAAATGATTAAATTCATTGATAAGTGTTTTTTTAGAAGTCAGCCTAACACGATTCCTTATACTATCGATATCATTTCCCTTAAAAGATTGATTAATTATAGCACCTAGTTGCTGATATTTCTCCGTATCAATACCATACTTGTCAATTAGTGTTTTTTCTACCAATAATCTTAAAAACAAGTATGTGAATGAATGACGAAGTGTTTTATCTAATAACGGGTATTTGTTTGTATCTACAATTGTAACACCATCAACAGTGCGACTTAACAAATCGCCAACATTTATTTTGAAAGAGGCTGGCAACACATTTTTTCCGGCATCACCGAATAATTTAAAGTATATTTCAGATACATCAACGCTCTTTGTCTTGTAACCATGCATAAGCTCGGTGAGTTTTTCGATACTTTCAGTATCATCTATCACAGTAGCATAACCTCTCATAAATGGGATCATTGATATCAAATACATTTCAGGTGATTTTATACTATTGAAAATGGTATGCCTAAAAGTATTTAATAATTCCTGTAAATTAATTAACATACTTTGTTCGTTTTTTGAAAGAGCTATAAAACCATTATTTTCACCCTCGGTATTATTTAACAAATACAGTCTAAATGAATTTTTATATTGACTTTCTAATAATCTCAACAAATCTATATTATGAGTTAAAATTATCCTTGGTTTATTTTCAAGCATTTTCACCATTGCAAAAACAACTTTATTTTTATAGATTGAGTCAAAACTAGAAATTGGGTCATCAAGAACAACAATCTTTTGTGGTGAATTTTTTGCTTTCAAAAATTCAAAACATAGAGAAAGAAAATTTTGTTCGCCCGTACTTAAAGGGAGTTCTTCTCTATCTTTTCCTAAGAACTCTCTTTCTTCAAGTAATATTTTAATATTCTTATTTTCATCTCTTCTTACCGCAATTTTTTTGTCCATACTATTTGACAGAATTTCTTCAATATAGATGAAATCTTCTTCTGTTATATCCGGTTTTTCTGAAATTAATTTTGAATATTCCATATACATTTCTTTTAAAATCACAATATTACTCTGTTTTTTAAAATACCCTGATATAATTGCATTGAAGTAATTACTATATTTTAATATATCTCTCTGTAGATTTTTAATTATATCATAATCACCATATTCTAATGACAATAAGATGTTTTCCCTTATTTTAAATACATCTTCAGATTGAGGCATTTTTAATATACCATCAATAAACCCCTGCATTTGTTTAGTCAAAGAGTCAATAACGGCTTGTCTGTTTTTGGTTTTTTGGTCAATTAGTTCTTCGGAATTAATACCATCAGAATCGCAAACAATGCATTTTGTCTTATTTTTAAAATGGCTCAATATTTCTATAGCGGCACTATTTTCCTCAATTTCTTGTGCATTATGTACTGTAGTGATATCGGGTTCCTCTAGAGCTAATACACTGTGCAACAATGATTTTTTATCAGAATATCCTGCTAAAAAGCACTTAAATTTATCAGCAGAAAAACCATCATCTACACTGGTATTCCCTATGCAGCTCATTGCTTCATTAAAAAATTCTATACTAATTTTAGAACCTTTAGAGTTTTTATTCGCCAAATCCTTTATAACAGTTGATAGTTTATTATTGTTTATTATATTTATCAATGGATTGGTGGTAGTTGATATAGCAAACTTTTCTTTTAATGCAGCTATTGTTTCAGATAATATATTTTTATATAGTTCATCTATCTGTTTTTGTAATTCAAATTCTCTTTTTATGTTATCACCTAAAAGAAAATCTTGTGCGGTTCCAGCAATTATATTTCTATTATTCTGATCATTAATAACATGGAATATGTCTATGCCATTGTCATAATTAGTACCATTATATTCGCAACACATCGCTGTATCGGAATTTCCTGATAACACTTTAGCTAAACTTGTTTTCCCTGTTCCATTAGGACCATAGATTACAGAAATACCCGAATTAGAAAATGAGATAACATTATTTTTTATAAATGTACTAAAATCAGAGGTAAATATTAACCCATTTTCAATTTTATTAAAAGTTAGTTTTGGAAAAGTCATAATTACTCCCCTTTATAATATATTTAATATACATTCAGCATACCACTCATGCGGTTTTAATTCCGACTTATATGCCTTATCAAATAAGCTATACAAATCTCTGTATTTAATATTTTTTGATACAATGGTTTTCAATTCACTTGTTTGCAGAGGTATTATTTTCATACCGTCAACACACTTTTCATAATCATTCGGGTCATAATAAGGCATATTCTTTCTACCTCTAAAATCTGCAATGACATTTATATTCAAGTAATTTGTTACAAATACACAGTATGAATTCATATTACCTGTGCGTATTAAATGCTGCCCCAAATGTCTTGAAACAGGTTCCATTTCCATACGGCGTTGATTTGTACCGTCCGCTAGAGTTGCTTCAAGAAGCAGCGTATGTTCGGGGTAGTATTCTGTGTTTCCATACTCATAAACAATGTCAGCTTCTCCACCTGCTGCGTGTGTTTTAGGCAACAAATCTGCGTCAAGCGACAATTTCATATAATCAAGAATTTTACCGATTCTTTCACTTGTTTTATACCATAAAATTCCCAACACATACTCAAAAATAGTAGGCACATCGGCATTGTCAGTAACCATACTTCTAATCTCGTTATCGTTTCTGTTTTCAAAGCAGTCAAGCAGTGTTAGCAACTTCTCATCGGTAAATTTAGTATCAATAAGATGTTGCAGTCGTTGATAACGATTATCTTCTAATGCCTCATGTGCTGCTTCTATCGTACTTACATTCAACCCAAGTTCTTCATTGATACCATTTATAATCGTATCGTCACTAACAACAAGGCAATCAGCAATTTCCTCAATACTACAATTTTTATAGAGCAATTCCGAAGCAACAAAAGCCTCTGAATACAATTGTTCCATAACAGATTTAAAGAAATATTGTGGAACAATATCTAACTTAACCGTATTATCTTCAAAAAGTACAATATCCGTAGTTTTTATGTAACGTCGGTTTAAGTCAAGATAATCGGAAAGCGTAGCCTTAGCCTTAAACAAATGCATTATCTTGAAAAAAGCTTTTTTAAACTCGATTTCATCGCTAATACCGCTAAATATTGTATTATTCAAATGTTCTGCCGGGAATTTGTTGATTGCGGTTTCCGATGTGGTGTCAAACAAGTAACTACGCCACCATTTCCCAATTTTTATATCTTTAGTTGCGGAATAAACCGATGATAAGCAATCAATATCATCTTTGACAAAGACATTGTATAACGCATTGTACAAGTTATAATATGGCTTATCGTATTGACGGCTTTTTCGATTCAATCCCACTTCACATTGCCGTCTTCCCAGATTTGATGGACAGAAAAAAGTGTGATATAATGAAATGGACGCAAACAAATTCAAAATCACAGGAGGAATTTTTATGTCAATCAAAAAAGGAACAATGCCACCTC